>NZ_ATLN01000026.1:0-40930 GCF_000416195.1 Pseudomonas sp. CFII68 | reverse complement strand
TACCGCAGCAACGGATATACACACCAAAACAAGTACCGCAAAAAACCAAAAAAAACGACACTTCCCCATTTCTGAAAGAAGCGCCGCTTTTTCTAAGTGAACAGCATTACAACGGGTCAGAGCTTTTAGGGTTCGCGGATTACTTGGAAGCCTCCACCACACCACTCTGGCGGCTCTTGAGATTCTTGGCAGCCTTGTATTGCAGGGCCACTGACGGCACTGCGGCGCTTTTTCCGGTTTCCACCCAGCTACGAATCCGACTGGCATCGGCGAAGTGCGTGTATTTGCCGAACGCATCGAGAATCACCAGTGCCATCGGGCGATTGCCCATCTTCGTCACCAGCACCAGGCAGTGGCCAGCCTGGTTGGTGAAGCCGGTCTTGGTCAACTGGATATCCCAGTTGGCCTTGTGGACCAAGTGGTCAGTGTTGCGAAAGCCCAGGCTGTACGCCGGCTTGCGGAAGGTAACGGTCTTTTCCTTGGTGGTGCTCAGTTCGCTCAGCAGCGGATACTTGCGAGCAGCGATCAGCAGCTTGGTCAGGTCCCTGGCGGTCGAGACGTTGTGGATCGACAGGCCCGTTGGCTCGACGTAATGGGTGCTGGTCATGCCCAGCGCCTTCGCCTTGGCGTTCATGGCGGCAATGAACGCCGCGTAGCCGCCCGGATAGTGGTGGGCGAGGCTGGCGGCGGCACGGTTTTCCGAAGACATCAGGGCGATCAGCAGCACGTCTCTGCGCGACAGTTCGCTGTTGAGCTTGACCCGGGAAAACACGCCCTTCATCTCTGGGGTGTTGGCGATGGTGATGGAAATGTATTCATCCAGGTTCTGTTTGGCATCCAGCACGATCAGGCCGGTCATCAACTTGGTTACCGATGCGATGGGCACCACCACGTCCGGGTTGCTCGAATAGACGACTTTGTCCGTCTGCAGGTCCAGCAACATCGCGCTGCCCGAGGCGACTTGCAGCTTGGTCGTGTCCCGAGGGGCCGCGATGGTTTCCTGTGCAACGACATTTTGCGTGATAAAGCTGCCTGTGAAAGCGATGAATAGGCTGATGATGGAAAGACGGATTTTCACGCGAGTAGACTCGATAGAGTTGAAGGTGCCGTTGAGCAACGACTTTTAAAAAAAACGTCGCATTTTAGGAGTATGGGCGACAGCAGCGCTATATGCCTGTACCGCCGAGGGTTGTGAGTAAATAAAGTTTAATGAAGGGGGGTTTTGGCGGACCGAATCTGAAAAAGTTCGTAATTTGCGCGATCCAGGGAGTCGCGGCATAGGCCAGCGCCTGCCGATAAGGATCAGGCGACAAAAACTCTTGTGGGAGCGAGCCTGCTCGCGATAGCGGTGTTTCAGCCAGCATTGATGTTGGCTGATCCCAAGCTATCGCGAGCAGGCTCGCTCCCACAGGGTTTATGGCTGGATTGAAGCGGTGTGTCAGCTATGCAGCGTCTCGGCCGCGTACAAGGTGTTTTCCAGCAAGCAGGCGCGGGTCATCGGGCCTACGCCGCCGGGTACCGGCGTGATCCAGCCAGCGCGGGGCAGGGCGGTCTCGTAGACCACGTCGCCCACCAGCTTGCCATCTTCCTGGCGATTGATGCCCACGTCGATGACGATGGCGCCTTCCTTGATCCACTCGCCCCGTACCAGGCCGGGTTTGCCGGCGGCCACCACCACCAGGTCGGCACGGCCGACATGGCCGGCCAGGTCCTTGGTGAAGCGATGGGTCACGGTCACAGTGCAGCCGGCCAGCAGCAGCTCCATGGCCATTGGACGGCCAACGATGTTGGACGCACCCACCACTACGGCGTCGAGGCCATACAGGTCCACGCCAGTGCTTTCCAGCAGGGTCATGATGCCTTTAGGGGTGCAGGGACGAAGCAGCGGGATACGTTGGGCCAGGCGACCGACGTTATAAGGATGGAAGCCATCGACGTCTTTGTCCGGGCGGATACGCTCCAACAGCTTGGAGGCGTCGAGGTGTTCAGGCAGCGGCAGCTGGAGCAGAACGCCATCGATGTTCGGGTCATCGTTCAGGCGATCGATCAGATCGGCCAACGCTTGCTGGGTGGTTTCGGAAGGCAGGTCGTAGGCCTGGGAAAGGAAGCCGACCTCTTCACAGTCTTTACGCTTGTGCGAGACATAAACCTGAGAGGCAGGATCGCTGCCGACCAGGATCACCGCAAGGCCGGGCGTACGCAGGCCTTGCTCGCGGCGCTCGGTGACTCGTTGGGCGATCTGCTGGCGCAGGCTGGCGGCGATCGATTTGCCGTCGATAAGTTGTGCAGTCATTGCGCGTGGTTAACCATCGAGAGGGGAAAAAAAGAGAACGCATTCTCGCATGCCGGGGCGTGAGGGCAAAGGCGCTTGGTCTGCAAATTCCCCTAACCCCTTTAATTAAATGAATTTTTTTTAAAAAAGAGTTGACGACCTATCAGGCCGTCTATAACATTCGTCGCACTTGTCGGGCACAGCCTAGCACTGGTTAAGAAGGTGGAGCGGAGTTGGTTGTTTCAACTCGGCAAAACTGAAAGCACTTAGTTTGTAATCGTCCAAGAATACAGATTAAAAAGGCGCCCGTAGCTCAGCTGGATAGAGCATCCGCCTTCTAAGCGGATGGTCGCAGGTTCGAGTCCTGCCGGGTGCGCCAATTAGGCAGCTTTGGCACAAGTAAGGCAACAAGGCAATATGGTGGGCGTAGCTCAGTTGGTAGAGCACGGGATTGTGACTCCCGTTGTCGTGGGTTCGATCCCCATCGTCCACCCCATATTCTAGAGAGGCGCCAGATCTAACAATCTGGCGCCTTTGCTTTAAAAGCTTGATACGCGGATGTGGTGGAATTGGTAGACACACTGGATTTAGGTTCCAGCGCCGCAAGGTGTGAGAGTTCGAGTCTCTCCGTCCGCACCATACAAGTCGCTATTTAAATAGCAGAAAACGGCGCAGTACCTGAAAAGGGCTGCGCCGTTTTTGTTTTCAGTGGTTCTGTGTTTGGCATTGGCGCTGTTTTTTTGGGTGCGCGCTGCGGTCGGGTCCTCGCGAATGTGTTTCGTGATGATGCGCGGCATGTCCGTCGGTCTCCTTGTGGGGCTGGGCGCTGCGCGGCCGGGCCAGCCGCTTCTATATATAGAAGCGTTGGCGCAGAGCCT
This sequence comes from Pseudomonas sp. CFII68, assembly GCF_000416195.1. Taxonomy (NCBI): domain Bacteria; kingdom Pseudomonadati; phylum Pseudomonadota; class Gammaproteobacteria; order Pseudomonadales; family Pseudomonadaceae; genus Pseudomonas; species Pseudomonas sp. CFII68. Next base: position 37,780 of record NZ_ATLN01000026.1, on the reverse strand, counting down.
TGGGCTGAATCGACTGTATTTGCAATCCGGGTGGGGCATGACCGTTTGTCCCGTCCTAAATCCGGCGCCTGTTTCCAGCGCGTTTTCAGTAGGGTGACTTCTTGAGTTTGACCTACTAGAATGCATGCCCTTGATTCTGGGGTCGGAAACGCCCGGCCAACGTCTGTGCAACGAGGAATATCCATGCAAGTTTCTGTTGAAAATACTTCTGCTCTTGAGCGCCGCATGAGCATCACCGTGCCGGCTGAGCGCATCGAGACTCAGGTCAACAAGCGTCTGCAGCAGACTGCCCAAAAGGCCAAAATCCCAGGTTTCCGCCCAGGCAAAGTGCCAATGAGCGTGATCCGTCAGCGTTACGAAGCTGATGCGCGTCAGGAAGCCGTGGGCGACGTGATCCAGTCTTCGTTCTACGAAGCGGTCGTCGAGCAGAAGCTGAACCCGGCCGGCGCTCCGTCCGTCGAGCCTAAAGTGCTGGAAAAAGGCAAGGACCTGGAATTCGTCGCTATTTTCGAAGTGTTCCCTGAGTTCAAGGTTGCCGGTTTCGAATCCATCGCCGTCGAGCGCCTGAGCGCTGACGTGTCGGATGCCGACCTGGACAAGATGCTGGACATCCTGCGCAAGCAGAACACCCGTTTCGAAGTGACTGAGCGTGCAGCCCAGAACGAAGATCAACTGAACATCGATTTCGTCGGCAAGGTCGACGGTGAAGTGTTCGCGGGCGGTTCCGCCAAGGCTACCCAGCTGGTGCTGGGCTCCGGTCGCATGATCCCTGGCTTCGAAGATGGCCTGGTTGGCGCCAAGGCCGGTGAAGAGCGCGTTCTGAACGTGACCTTCCCTGAGGATTACCAGAACCTGGACCTGGCTGGCAAAGCCGCCGAGTTCACCGTGACCGTCAACACCGTTTCCGAGCCGAAACTGCCTGAGCTGAACGAAGAGTTCTTCGCCCAGTTCGGCATCAAGGAAACCGGTCTGGAAGGTTTCCGCACCGAAGTTCGCAAGAACATGGAGCGTGAACTGCGCCAGGCTATCAAGTCCAAGGTCAAGAACCAGGTCATGGACGGTCTGCTGGCCTCCAACCCGATCGAAGTGCCAAAGGCCCTGCTGTCCAACGAAGTTGACCGTCTGCGCGTGCAGGCTGTTCAGCAGTTCGGCGGCAACATCAAGCCGGACCAACTGCCGGCAGAGCTGTTCGAAGAGCAAGCCAAGCGCCGCGTCGTGCTGGGCCTGATCGTCGCCGAAGTGGTCAAGCAGTTCGAGCTCAAGCCTGACGAAGCCCGCGTTCGCGAGCTGATCCAGGAAATGGCCTCGGCCTATCAAGAGCCTGAGCAAGTCGTGTCCTGGTACTACAAGAACGACCAGCAACTGAACGAAGTCCGTTCGGTTGTGCTGGAAGAACAAGTTGTGGATACTGTTCTGCAGAAAGCTAGCGTGACCGATAAAGCGGTCTCTTACGAAGAAGCGGTCAAGCCGGTGGAAGCTCCACAAGCCGATTGATGGTTCTGCGGTAAGAAATACACACCCATAAGCCAGCCTTCGTGCTGGCTTATGCGTATTCAAGACATAACTATTTGGGAGTGACTGCGAGACATGTCCCGCAATTCTTTTTATCAGCATAGCTCTGACATCCAGGCCGCAGGCGGCCTGGTCCCGATGGTTATCGAGCAGTCCGCCCGCGGCGAACGTGCCTATGACATCTACTCGCGTCTGCTCAAGGAGCGCGTCATCTTTCTGGTGGGCCCGGTAGAGGACTACATGGCCAACCTGATCTGTGCGCAACTGTTGTTCCTTGAAGCCGAAAACCCGGACAAGGATATCCATCTCTATATCAACTCCCCTGGCGGTTCGGTGACGGCGGGCATGTCGATCTACGACACCATGCAGTTCATCAAGCCTAACGTTTCGACGACCTGTATCGGTCAGGCGTGCAGCATGGGTGCGTTTTTGCTGACTGCTGGTGCCCATGGCAAGCGTTACTGCCTGCCGAACTCGCGCGTGATGATTCACCAGCCACTGGGCGGTTTCCAGGGCCAGGCATCGGATATCGAAATCCATGCCAAGGAAATCCTCTTCATCCGCGAGCGCCTCAACACCTTGATGGCCAAGCACAGCGGGCGCACGCTTGAAGAAATCGAGCGCGATACCAACCGCGACAACTTCATGAGCGCTGAAGCCGCACGTGAATATGGCCTGATCGATGAAGTGATCAGCCAGCGCCCCGCTTAAAATAAGCAGCTCAAAATGAGGTTGATCGGCTGGTCCGATCACCTGCGGGCTTGAAAAAGCCCGCAATTGCCTTCATCTTGTGTTGCAAGCCTATCGGATTTGGATCGATCGAATGACTGACACCCGCAACGGCGAGGACAACGGCAAACTGCTTTATTGCTCCTTCTGTGGCAAAAGCCAGCATGAAGTGCGCAAATTGATTGCCGGCCCCTCGGTCTTCATTTGCGACGAGTGCGTCGACCTGTGCAATGACATCATCCGCGAGGAGGTGCAGGAAGCCCAGGCCGAGAGCAGCGCGCATAAATTGCCTTCGCCTAAAGAAATCAGCGGCATCCTTGATCAGTATGTGATTGGTCAGGAACGTGCGAAAAAGGTACTGGCCGTAGCGGTGTACAACCACTACAAGCGCCTGAACCAACGTGACAAGAAGAATGACGACGTCGAACTCGGCAAGAGCAACATCCTGCTGATCGGCCCGACAGGCTCGGGTAAGACCTTGCTTGCCGAAACCCTGGCCCGCTTGCTGAACGTTCCGTTCACCATCGCCGACGCAACCACCCTCACCGAGGCGGGTTATGTAGGTGAAGACGTCGAGAACATCATTCAGAAGTTGTTGCAGAAGTGCGACTACGATGTGGAAAAGGCCCAGATGGGTATTGTCTACATCGACGAAATCGACAAGATTTCCCGCAAGTCCGACAACCCGTCCATCACCCGGGATGTTTCCGGTGAGGGCGTGCAGCAGGCCTTGCTCAAGTTGATCGAAGGTACGGTCGCTTCCGTTCCACCCCAGGGTGGTCGCAAGCATCCGCAGCAGGAATTCCTGCAAGTCGACACCCGTAACATCCTGTTCATCTGCGGTGGTGCGTTCTCCGGCCTGGAAAAGGTTATTCAAAACCGTTCCACCCGCGGTGGCATCGGTTTCAACGCCGAAGTGCGCAGCAAGGAAGAAGGCAAGAAAGTCGGTGAGTCCCTGCGTGAAGTCGAGCCTGACGATTTGGTCAAGTTCGGTCTGATCCCGGAATTCGTCGGTCGTCTGCCTGTCCTGGCAACGCTGGACGAGTTGGATGAAGCAGCGTTGATGCAGATTCTGACCGAGCCGAAAAACGCCCTGACCAAGCAGTATGCCAAGCTGTTCGAAATGGAAGGTGTAGACCTGGAGTTCCGTTCCGACGCGCTGAAATCGGTCGCCAAACGTGCCCTGGAGCGTAAGACCGGTGCCCGTGGATTGCGCTCGATTCTTGAAGGCGTATTGCTCGACACGATGTATGAAATCCCCTCGCAATCCGAGGTGAGTAAAGTCGTGATCGATGAAAGCGTTATAGAAGGCAAGTCCAAGCCACTGTATATCTATGAAAACAGTGAGCCGGCTGCCAAGGCCGCACCGGACGCTTAAGCGTCCCGCTGCCGGAATAAAGAAGGGGCCTTCGGGCCCCTTTGCTTTTAGCGCGTTTTAGACGTGTCTTAGCGCTTGTTTTTTTTCAAGGCTGCCCCCATCTTGGTTTCAAGCTTACTTCCATCTGTTTCCGGCCCTAGGGCCGCCGTAGAGGCGAAATCATGAAGACAACCATCGAATTGCCTCTCCTGCCATTGCGCGATGTCGTGGTGTATCCGCACATGGTTATCCCGCTGTTCGTGGGGCGCGAGAAGTCCATCGAAGCCCTTGAGGCTGCGATGACGGGTGACAAGCAGATTCTTCTGCTGGCCCAGAGAAATCCAGCCGACGATGATCCCGGCGAAGACGCACTGTATCGCGTAGGGACGATTGCAACGGTTCTGCAATTGCTCAAGTTGCCCGACGGCACCGTCAAGGTCTTGGTCGAAGGCGAGCAGCGCGGTACTGTCGAGCGTTTCAGCGAAGTGGACGGCCATTGCCGGGCCGAGGTGTCGCTGATCGAAGAAGTCGATGCGCCCGAGCGTGAGTCGGAAGTGTTTGTCCGCAGTCTGCTGTCGCAGTTCGAACAATACGTGCAACTGGGCAAGAAGGTGCCTGCAGAGGTCCTGTCGTCGCTTAACAGCATCGACGAGCCGGGACGGCTGGTCGATACGATGGCGGCCCACATGGCCCTCAAGATCGAGCAGAAGCAGGAAATTCTCGAGATTATTGATCTGTCGGCCCGTGTCGAACACGTGCTGGCATTGCTCGACGGCGAAATCGATCTGTTGCAGGTCGAGAAACGCATTCGCGGTCGCGTCAAGAAACAAATGGAGCGCAGCCAGCGCGAGTACTACCTGAATGAGCAGATGAAGGCCATTCAGAAAGAACTGGGCGATGGCGATGAAGGCCACAACGAAATCGAAGAGCTGAAAAAGCGCATTGATGCCGCCGGCTTACCCAAGGATGCACTGGCCAAGGCCCAGGCCGAGCTGAACAAGCTCAAGCAAATGTCGCCGATGTCTGCCGAGGCCACCGTGGTGCGCTCCTACATCGACTGGCTGGTCCAGGTGCCATGGAAAGCCCAGAGCAAGGTGCGCCTGGACCTGGCGCGCGCCGAGGACATCCTCGACGCCGACCATTACGGCCTGGAAGAGGTCAAGGAACGCATCCTTGAATACCTCGCCGTGCAGAAGCGCGTGAAAAAGATTCGTGGTCCGGTCCTGTGCCTGGTCGGTCCTCCAGGGGTCGGTAAAACCTCCCTGGCGGAGTCGATTGCCCATGCCACCAACCGCAAATTCGTACGCATGGCCCTTGGCGGCGTGCGCGACGAGGCGGAAATTCGTGGTCATCGTCGTACCTACATCGGTTCGATGCCGGGAAGATTGATTCAAAAGATGACCAAGGTCGGCGTACGCAATCCGCTGTTCCTTTTGGACGAAATCGACAAGATGGGTAGCGACATGCGTGGCGATCCCGCCTCTGCGTTGCTCGAAGTCCTCGATCCTGAGCAGAATCACAACTTCAACGATCACTACCTGGAGGTCGATTACGACCTGTCGGATGTGATGTTCCTCTGCACCTCCAACTCCATGAATATTCCGCCAGCGTTGCTGGACCGGATGGAGGTGATTCGTCTGCCGGGCTACACCGAGGACGAGAAGATCAACATCGCGGTGAAATACCTTTCGCCCAAGCAGATCCAGGCCAACGGCCTGAAAAAAGGCGAGCTGGAATTCGACGAGGAAGCGATTCGCGACATCATTCGCTACTACACCCGCGAAGCCGGTGTGCGTGGCCTGGAACGGCAGATTGCCAAGGTCTGCCGCAAGGCGGTCAAGGAACATGCGCTGGAAAAACGCTTCGCGGTCAAGGTCACTGCGGACCTGCTGGAGCATTTCCTGGGCGTGCGCAAGTTCCGTTATGGCCTCGCCGAGCAACAGGACCAGATCGGCCAGGTGACTGGCCTGGCCTGGACCCAGGTCGGTGGTGAGCTGCTGACCATCGAAGCGGCCGTGGTACCGGGCAAGGGTCAATTGATCAAGACCGGCTCCCTGGGTGATGTGATGGTCGAATCGATCACCGCAGCGCTGACGGTGGTTCGCAGCCGCGCCCGCAGCCTGGGCATTCCCCTGGACTTCCATGAGAAGCGCGACACGCATATCCACATGCCCGAAGGGGCCACACCCAAGGACGGCCCGAGCGCTGGCGTAGGCATGTGCACGGCCCTGGTCTCGGCATTGACCGGTATTCCGGTGCGCGCCGATGTCGCCATGACAGGTGAAATCACGCTGCGCGGCCAGGTCCTGGCGATTGGCGGCCTGAAGGAAAAACTGCTGGCGGCACACCGGGGCGGGATCAAGATCGTGATCATTCCCGAAGAGAATGTCCGCGACCTGAAGGAAATTCCTGACAACATCAAGCAAGATCTTCAGATCAAACCCGTTAAATGGATTGACGAGGTCCTGCAAATTGCGCTGCAATACGCGCCGGAGCCCTTGCCGGATGTGGCTCCGGAGATTGTCGCGAAGGAAGAAAAGCGAGAGTCTGACTCTAAGGAAAGAATTAGCACGCATTAATACGCATTTGCCTGGGGGGCTTCCTTGACAGTTTTTTAGAGCCCTTGTTATAAAGCGGCTCTTAAGTGTCTGCAGGCCATTCAGCACTCGTTTTTGCTTTCACCAAAAAAACTTAGAATCATCTCAAATAGATATAAGGGGACTTAGAGTGAACAAGTCGGAACTGATTGATGCTATCGCTGCATCCGCTGATATCCCGAAAGCTGCTGCTGGCCGTGCGCTGGACGCTGTAATCGAATCCGTCACTGGCGCTCTGAAGGCTGGTGACTCCGTTGTTCTGGTCGGTTTCGGTACCTTCTCCGTGACCGATCGTCCTGCTCGTATCGGTCGCAACCCGCAGACCGGTAAGACGCTGGAAATCGCTGCTGCCAAAAAGCCAGGCTTCAAAGCTGGTAAAGCACTGAAAGAAGCCGTTAACTAAGGTTTCGTTGAGTTTATCCGGGTCGGGGTCATGCCTGGCTTGGCAGCGGAGCGGTAATACGGCCGGTTGCAACCGGTCTGGCACGCCAGGGCTTGCAGGTTCGAGCCCGGTCCGCTCCGCCAGTTACGAGAAGGCGCATCCTCGGATGCGCCTTTCTTCTATCCGGATTCTACCCACGCTCCACGGTTGCCTAAATTTGAAGTTCAACCGTTTCTGGGGGACGCATGCTGCAGAATATCAGGGACAATTCACAAGGCTGGATTGCCAAGACCATCATCGGGGTCATCGTCGCATTGATGGCGCTGACCGGTTTCGATGCCATTTTTCAAGCCACCACCAATAGCAACGAGGCGGCCAAAGTCAACGGCGAAAACATCAGCCAGAACGAGCTTAGCCAAGCCGTCGACATGCAACGCCGTCAGCTTATGCAACAGCTGGGCAAGGATTTTGACGCCTCCCTGCTGGACGAAAAAATGCTGCGCGATTCAGCGCTCAAGGGCCTGATCGACCGCAAGCTGCTGCTGCAAGGCGCACACGATGCGAAGTTCGCTTTCTCCGAAGCGGCGCTCGATCAAGTGATCCTGCAAACGCCTGAGTTCCAGGTCGATGGCAAATTCAGCGCCGAGCGTTTCGATCAGGTGATCCGCCAGCTGGGTTACAGCCGTATGCAGTTCCGCCAGATGCTGGCTCAGGAAATGCTGATTGGTCAGTTGCGCGCCGGCCTGGCAGGCAGCGGTTTTGTCACCGATGCCCAAGTGCTGGCATTTGCCCGCCTGGAAAAACAGACGCGTGATTTCGCCACCTTGAACATCAAGGCCGACCCGGCCTCCGTCAAGCTGACCGAAGACGAGGTCAAGGCCTACTATGACCAGCACGCCAAGGAGTTCATGACGCCTGACCAGGTGGTCATCGATTACCTCGAGCTGAAGAAAGCTTCTTTCTTCGACCAGGTCAGCGTCAAGGACGAAGACCTGCAAGCGGCCTACCAGAAAGAAATCGCCAACCTGTCCGAACAGCGTCGGGCTGCGCACATCCTGATCGAAGTGAACGACAAGGTGACCGAAGCCCAGGCCAAGGCGAAGATCGAAGAAGTCCAGGCTCGCTTGGCCAAAGGCGAGTCGTTTGAAGCCTTGGCGAAGGAGTTTTCCCAGGATCCGGGTTCGGCGAACAACGGTGGCGATCTGGGCTATGCCGGTCCAGGCGTCTACGATCCGGAGTTCGAAAAGGCCTTGTACGCCTTGAACAAGGACCAGGTCTCGGCACCGGTACGCACCGATTTCGGTTTGCACCTGATCAAGCTGCTGGGTGTCGAAGCGCCTGAAGTGCCTACGTTTGCCAGCCTGAAGGATAAACTGGTCCGCGAGCTGAAGACCCAGCAGGTGGAGCAGCGTTTCGTTGAGGCGACCAAGCAACTGGAGGATGCCTCGTTCGAAGCGTCCGACCTGGCGCAACCTGCCCAGGACTTGAAGCTGACCGTCCACACCTCGGCCCCGTTCGGTCGTGAAGGCGGCGAAGGGATTGCGGCCAATCGTGCTGTGGTTACCGCTGCGTTCAGCCCGGAAGTGCTGGAGGAGGGTGCCAACAGCACCGCCATCGAGCTGGACCCGGAAACCGTCGTGGTGCTGCGTGCCAAGGAACACCGCAAGCCTGAGCAATTGCCGCTGGAAAAAGTGGCGGGCCCCATTCGTGCTCAACTGGCCAAGGAACACGCCAGCGCAGCGGCCAAGACCCGCGCCGACGAGTTGATCGCCAGCCTGGGTGACGGCAAGACTGCACTGGACAAGCCGGTCGACGGCCAAGGCTGGAAAGCCATCCAGGCGGCCACCCGCAACCAGGAAGGCATCGACCCGGCGGTGCTGCAAGCACTGTTCCGCATGCCTAAGCCTGAGTCCAAGGACAAGCCGACGTTCAGCAGCGTGACCTTGCCTGACGGCAGCCTGGTGGTCGTGCGTCTGAACGGCGTGAACGAAGCGGCGGCACCGACTGACGAAGAGAAGGCGGAGTATCGCCGCTACCTGGCGTCCCGTGTTGGTCAGCAGGACTTCGCGGCGTATCGCAAGCAGTTGGAGAGTCAGGCGGATATCAAACGTTTCTAATGGCTTGATGTTTGGGTAAACCTGGCTGTAATGCTGTTCACTTAGAGAAAACGGTGCTTCTTCAGAAATGGGAAGCGCCGTTTTTTTTGGGCTTGGGTTTGGGTGTATATCCATTTCTTCGGTAACGGCTACTTATGGTTCCGCTCTTACAGCGGCTCACTTTTGAGAAGCCCGGAAGTCGGCCCAGTCAAAAGTAAGCAAAACGCTTTATGCCCCACCACTCGGTGCCTCGCCTAGGCTCGGCATGCCTGAACGAAGGCATTGCTCCGTGGGCCGCCGCGAAGGGCCATCCATGGCCAAGCGCGGCTAACCCGGCATCCATGCCGGGTTGCCCACTGCGCAATACCTTCGTTCAGCCAGCGTGGTTAACGGGGCGCCGAGATCAACGTCCACCGCGAGGCGGCCTAACAGCCGACCTGGCTCTCCCGGTCGTACACCCATTAGATCTGTGGGAGCAAAGCCTGCTCGCGAAGGCGGTGTTCCAGTCAACGATGATGTTGGATTTGCCAACGTCATCGCGAGCAAGCTCGCTCCCACAGGGGACGCGCGGTCCCGTCAAAATCAGGCCGGCTGTTAGGCCGCCTCGCTTTGGCTTTTGATCTGGGGCGCCCCGTTAAACCACGCTGGCCGAACGCAGGTATTGCGCAGTGGGCACCTCGGCATGGATGCCGAGGTAGCCGCGCTGGGCCATGGATGGCCCTTCGCGGCGGCCCACGGAGCAATGCCGGAGTGAGGGCACACCGAGCCTAGGCGAGGTGCCAAGTGGTGGGGCAAAGCGTTTTTGGTTACTTTTGGCGCTCTTCCAAAAGTGACCCGCCGTCAGGGCGGAACCACCAGTGGCCATCACCGCAGCAATGGATATACACACCAAACTACGCCGCTCTGAACGTGATATCAAAATCTTCATTAACGGCGCAACTGAACAGCATTAAGCTAAATCCCGGATTTTTTTGTGTCTGCTTGTTGCTCGGGGCGGGTATTCGTCGATCTACCGGATCAGCGTCTTTTTCCTGCAAACAACCCCCAGTAAACTTGTAACCCCCTTGAAACAAGATTAGCCACGCGGCCAGGCCGCGTTCTGTTGCACAATACGCCCCGGACCGTTTTTCTCAGGATGTTCAATGTTCAAATCAATTCACATGCGCACCGTCGGGCTTGCATTGGTGCTGGCCGCCGCAGCCGGTTGCTCGTCGAAGAAAACCGCCATCTACGAACACGAGAATTTCGATGACTCCGGCACGTTTTCGCGCACTTATCCAGTGAGCGACGCGGCGACCTGCGAGGCCGGGCGTCGGGCGTTGCTCAGCCAGGGCTACATCATCACCAGCAGCGATCCGAAGCTGGTCAGCGGTCACAAGAGTTTCCAGCAGACCGGCGACACCCACATGGAAATCAGCTTCAACCTGGTCTGTGCCGAAGACGGCGGTACTGGCCAACGTGCGACGATGTTCGCCAACGCCTTGCAGGACCGTTATGCCCTGAAGAAGACCAACAACTCCGCCAGCCTGGGCGTGGGCGTGTTGGGTTCGGTATCGATGCCGATCGGCTCCTCGGATGATTCGATGGTCAAGGTCGCCAGCGAAACCGTGTCGGCAGCCAAGTTCTATGAGCGTTTCTTTGCCTTGGTCGAGCTGTTCCTGCCTCCCGAAGCGAAGAAAGCTGCCGAGAAGACTGAGGAGACCGATAAGCCGAAAACTGAGCTGGGTATCCCGGAAACCAAGGCTGAACCGGCTGCCCTGATGCCGGCTCCTGCGCCTGCGCCAGCACCTGTGCCCGCAGCGGCCACGCCGGTAGAGGAGGCCGCACCGGCCCCCGTCGAAACCGCTCCCACGGTGTCGGAGCCCGTCGCACCGCCGAGCGAGCCAGCGCCAATTGCGCCCGAGTCGTTCGAGTCTGCGCCGACGACGGAAACCGTTACACCTCCACCGTCCAGCTCGTTACCGCCCCCGAGCGAGCCGATCCAGCCGCTGCCGGCATCCTGAGGTCCAGTGGCAGGGAGTTACGCCCTGTCACACTTCACGCGGTAATTTCCCGACCCTGTGCTACGTTTAATTCATGAAGCCTTTGCTTCATGTTTTGTTCATAAAGCAGCTTTATGCTGATGCCAGCGCCATCAGGCATTGGTTTCAATGACAGGGGAAGGACACGCAATGGATGATTATCAGGAAGAGCTGCTGGAATACCAGGCATATGAACTGGACCCGTTGGAACCCGCCGAAGATGCGACGGAGTTGTGAAAACCGCTACGAGCTACAAGTGGTAAGCGCCAAGCCAGGTTCTTGAAGCTCAAACCCCTCGGTGACTACGACGAAACTCCCCGGGCGTCTGGTCGTTCCAGCGCTTGAAGGCACGTTGAAAGGCCTCGGCTGAGGCAAACCCCAGCAGGTAGGCGATTTCGCCGAACGCCAGTTCGGTATCGCGTATATAGGTCATGGCCAGGTCGCGGCGGGTGTCGTTGAGGATGGCGCGAAACTGCGTGCCTTCCTCGGCCAGCTTGCGACGCAGGGTCCAGGTTGGCAGCTTCAGGCGGGCCGCCACTTCTTCCAGGTCGGGTTCCCGGCCGCCGTTGAGCAACGGCCCCAGCAGCTGGATGATGCGCTCACGCAGGCTGCGAGTGCGGGTCAGTTGTTCCAGTTCCCGTTCACACAACTGAAGCAGATGGTGCCAGGTGCTGGGGCAATGCTGTGGGTTGCGCTGGGCGAGGCTGTCCAGGCCCAGGCGCAGTTGATTCTGTTCGGCGCCAAACTGGATCGGGCAGTCGCCGAGCGTGCGGTAGGCCTCCAGGTATGCCGGCGCCTCAAATTCGATTTCGATGCGTTCGGGTCGCAGCGCGATGCCACTGACGCTGGACAGTTGGGCAAGCCAGCCGGCAATGATCGAATCCACGACGAAGCGGTTGTAGGCGTTATACGGGCTGATGGAATAGAACCGTAGCCAAGCACCCCGGGCATCCTCGTGGAAGCTCGACTGACCGCGATAGTTGGAGCCATACAGCGGTTCGAAGCGGATCATGCAGCGGGCGGCCTCGCGCACGGTCGGTGCCTGGGCGGCGGTAACGCCCGCCAGCCCGGCCTGGCTCAAGCGCCCGAGCTGACCCATGCGCAGGCCCAGGGCCGGGTCCTGAGTCTGTTGAATCGCAGCGTGGCCCAAGCGCATGTAGCGTGGAATCGACAGACGTGCCCCGGGCTCGGCCAGGCGCGCGGCATCAAGACCATACTGTTCGAGCAAAGGTCGAGGGTCTTGCCCATGACTGGCGACGGCGTCAGCCAGGCTATGGACGAAGCCCACTGACAAGTCCCCCAGGCGCATGGGCTGCGGTTTCATGTTCACAACCACAGGTTCAGCAGGCGGGCGCCACGGGCGTTGCCATCGGGGAAGTGTTGGCCGTTGTGGCTGATGAAGCTCTGGCCGGCGCTGCCGCTGTCCCAGAACTGGCCCCGTAGGAACACGCTGACGCCGCCCCGGGCCTGGCTGATGGGCAATTGGCCGGTCAGTGTCAGGCGATGCCAGGCTTGTCCCTCGCTCACTTCACCCGGTTTGAGGCTTACCTCGCTCGGCGTGGACAGGCCTTTGTAACCGCTCCAGGGTTTGTCCCACGTATCGCGACCGATGATGAAGGCGGGCACCGCAATGAGTTGCGCGCCCTGGTCGTTGAGTTGCCGGTAGTGGAGCGGGTACCAGCTGTCGCTGCCAATCAGCACGCCCAGGCGTCCGGCGGGGGTGTCGATGACGCGGGGGGCGCCCGGGTGGTCGGCGCCAAGCACATCCTGCTGTTCAAAGACGGGATGTCGTTGGCGTTGTGGCTGGCCGATTGGCCGGCCGTCGCTGCCGAACACCAGGCTGCTGTTATACAGCGCGCCGCGGCCGACTTTCAGTTCACCGTCGCTGACGCTGGGCTCGGGAAGTACGATGGAACCGGCCACCAGGGTGATGCCGAACTCCTTGGCCAGGCCACCGAACAGCGCTTGATAGTCATGGGCCATGCGCTCGGCTTTCATGCGCAGGTAGGCATCGCCCAGTCGGTTATCGCCTTGAGCGCTGACCAGCGCCTGGATAAACGCCAGCGGATTGCTGACCGCCAGCCAGTTCATGGCTTCCTTCAACGTGGTGGCCTGGTACAACTCGTCTTTTTCACCGCCGACCATCAACCAGGTGCCGATGTGCTCGGGCAGGACCACCACGGTCTTGGCATTGAGCAAGCCCTGGTCGCGAGCCGCCTGCAGATAGGCCGCCAGTTTGCGATGCAGGCGCTCGGGGCTCTGGTAGTCGGTGGGGAACAGTTCGGGCTGGATGCCCAGCAGATTGCCGCGGTCGGCGGGCGTGCCCTGGTTCACCGCCAGGTGGATGCGCAGGTCCGACAGGTAATGACCCACCGGACGATCCGTCGTCCACAGTGCGTAGGTGATCAGGGCGGCAATCAAGGCCAAGGAAAACAGCAGGTACAGAAATTTGCGCATGGGGAACAGTCAGCGGCCGTGTGCAGGTTCGTGATTTTTCATCAAGAGTTACGGGGCAGGGTACGGTAAAACAAGGGATTAGCGAAGGGCGGACGCTGATTTGTCCTCACGGCAGGCACACGCAAAGGCGTCCATGGAACCCTTGGACCGCGTGCTGCGCGGGCAAGGCGCGCTAGTGACTTTTGGCCTTCCTGATCCGGATCAGAATCAGCAGCATGATCAACAGCACCGGCGGCGTCATGCCCAGCAGCGCTTCGCGGGCCGAGAGGTTCGCGCCCAAGGTGTGCAGCCCGCTATAGACCAGTTTGAACAGATTGATCAGGTAGTAGGTGATGGCAATGATCGACAGGCCTTCCACCGCGCGCTGGATTTTTATTTGTGCATCGGCGCGGGCATTGAGGCTGCGCAGGATCTCGGCGTTCTGGTCTTCCATCTCGACTTGCACGCGTGCTTGCAGCAAGTCACCCAGATTGGCGACGCTCATGGCCAGTTGTTCGAGGCGCTGTTCGGTGGCTGCGCAATAACGCACCGTGGGTTTGAAGCGCCGTTCGATGAACACGCCCAGCCGTTGGCAATCGCCCAGGTGACTTTCGCGCAACTCCCCCAGGCGCTCGAACACCAGTTGGGCGTAGGCGCGGGTTGCGCTGAAACGGTGGCGATTCCTGACCGTGCTGCTGACCACCTGGCGAGACAGCAGGGCGATGTCCTCCAGCAAGGCCTTGGCATGCACGCCGCTGGCATTGGCGTTGCGCTCGGACAGGCTCACCAGGGTGCGATCGAATTCGTTCAGTTGCGGGTCCAGTGCCTTGGCGGTATTGAGCGACAAGGACGCCATCATGCGATAGGTCTCGATTTCCAGCAGGCGCCGGATCATGCGGCCCTGGCGATAAGCGTTGAGCCGTCGATTGATGAACAGCAGGCGATTGGTGCCGTCCTCGGTCAGGCGAAAATCGCTCCAGACCACTGCATCGCCGCCGCCCACGCACGAGCCGCAAGGGTCCTTGAAACCGTAGCTGGGCAGGTCGAGACCGGCTTCGGCGCGCACCACCACCTGAACGGCATTGATCAGGTGCTGGGAATGACCTTCGATACCCTGGGCAAGGCAGTCGGGCAGCGTTGTCCAGTGCAGTTCATTGGTGCTGGCGGGAACGACGAGGGTCAGGGTGAAGAACTCGGCGTGGCGCTCCCACTTGAGCGGGTGTCCTTCCAGGCGGGTGATGCCTTGTGCGGCTTCTGCTGCGTGGGTTTCAGGGCACAGTCGCTCGAGCAGCGCGTTGCACTGGGCGTTGTCGCCCAGAAACGCCAGGTGGAAGACGTGGGCCGGTTCGTCGAAATACAACGACGGGCGGGCGTGCAACTCGTTGTGCAGCATTTTTCGTTGGGGATGCATGCAAGGGCGACCGTGTGATTAGCGTATTGTTGGTTTGAGCACCTGGGCCAGCGTTGATAGGACTGGTCCATCCCGTCGAGAGTCACGCACGGTTGATCGGCACGCTGCACATTTGGATCATTAAGTTGTCAGTTACGGTCATTGAGCGCCAGCATCCGGACTCTTACGCTGGGGGCCATGACAGACGCAAGCCACAGAGCGTGCGCTTTTCCCCGTGATCGCCCGTTGTGGAGTTACCGATGACCACCTCTCATTACCCGCACCTGCTGGCCCCGCTGGACCTGGGTTTCACCACCTTGCGCAACCGTACCCTGATGGGCTCGATGCACACCGGCCTGGAAGAGAAACCCGGCGGCTTCGAACGCATGGCGGCGTACTTTGCCGAGCGTGCCCGGGGTGGCGTCGGCCTGATGGTCACCGGTGGGATCGGGCCGAACGACGAGGGCGGTGTCTACTCCGGCGCGGCCAAGCTGACCACCGAAGAAGAAGCGCTCAAGCACCAGATCGTTACCCGGGCCGTACACGAGGCCGGTGGCAAGATCTGCATGCAGATTCTCCATGCCGGGCGCTACGCCTACAGCCCCAAGCAGGTGGCACCGAGCGCGATCCAGGCACCGATCAACCCGTTCAAGCCCAAGGAACTGGACGAGGAGGGCATCGAGAAACAGATCAGCGATTTCGTCACCTGTTCGGTACTGGCCCAGAAGGCCGAATACGACGGCGTCGAGATCATGGGCTCGGAAGGTTATTTCATTAACCAGTTCCTGGCGGCCCACACCAACCACCGTACCGACCGTTGGGGCGGCAGCTATGAGAACCGCATGCGCCTGCCGGTGGAAATCGTGCGTCGGGTGCGCGAGGCGGTAGGCCCGAATTTCATCATCATCTTTCGCCTGTCGATGCTCGATCTGGTGGAAGGCGGCAGCACCTGGGACGAAATCGTCCAGTTGGCCAAGGCCATCGAGCAGGCCGGCGCGACGATCATCAACACCGGTATCGGTTGGCACGAAGCGCGAATTCCCACCATCGCCACCAAGGTTCCGCGCGCCGCGTTCAGCAAGGTCACGGCCAAGCTGCGTGGCTCGGTGAGCATCCCGCTGATCACCACCAACCGCATCAACACCCCGGAAGTGGCCGAGCAGATCCTCGCTGAAGGCGATGCCGACATGGTCTCCATGGCCCGGCCGTTCCTGGCCGATCCGGAGTTCGTCAACAAGGCCGCTGCCGGTCGCGGCGATGAAATCAACACCTGCATCGGTTGCAACCAGGCGTGCCTGGACCACACCTTTGGCGGCAAGCTCACCAGTTGCCTGGTGAACCCGCGGGCCTGCCACGAAACCGAGCTGAACTATCTGCCGGTGACCCAGGTGAAGAAAATCGCCGTGGTCGGTGCCGGCCCGGCCGGCTTGTCCGCTGCCACGGTGGCGGCCGAGCGTGGGCACCAGGTGACGCTGTTCGATTCGGCCAGTGAAATCGGTGGTCAGTTCAACGTCGCCAAGCGCGTGCCGGGCAAGGAAGAGTTCTTCGAAACCCTGCGCTACTTCAAGCGCAAATTGCAGACCAGCCATGTCGAACTGTGCCTCGACACCCGTGTAGATGTGGCGCAATTGGTGGCTGGCGGTTATGACGAGATCATTCTTGCTACCGGCATCGCCCCACGCGTGCCGGCGATTCCCGGGGTGGAGCATGCCAAGGTGTTGAGCTACCTGGACGTGATCCTCGAGCGCAAGCCGGTGGGCCGCAGTGTCGCGGTGATCGGTGCCGGTGGTATCGGCTTCGACGTGTCGGAGTTCCTGGTTCATCAGGGCGTTGCCACCAGCCAGGACCGCGAGGCGTTCTGGAAGGAGTGGGGCATCGACACCCACCTTGAGGCTCGCGGCGGCGTGGCCGGGATCAAGGCCGAACCCCATGCACCGGCGCGCCAGGTGTTCCTGCTGCAACGCAAGGCGTCCAAGGTCGGTGACGGCCTGGGCAAGACCACCGGCTGGATTCACCGCACGGGCCTGAAGAACAAGCAGGTGCAGATGCTCAACAGCGTCGAGTACCTGAAGATCGACGACGATGGCTTGCACATTCGCATCGGCGAAACCGGTGAGCCACACGTGCTGGCCGTGGACAACATCGTGATCTGCGCCGGCCAGGATCCGCTGCGTGAATTGCAGGAAGGCCTGGAGGCGGCGGGGCAGACCGTTCACCTCATCGGCGGTGCCGACGTGGCGGCGGAGCTGGACGCCAAGCGGGCGATCAACCAGGGTTCGCGGTTGGCGGCGCAGTTGTAACGTACAGCCCTGTAGACACCCGGATCCCCTGTGGGAGCGAGCCTGCTCGCGATGGCGGTTAGTCAGTTTCAGAAATGCTGGCTGACCCACCGCTATCGCGAGCCGGCTCGCTCCCACAAGTTTTTTCGATGTCAGGGAGTCCGCGACCAGCTGTTAAGATGCCGGCCTATTTCCCCACGGGCCTGCTGCCATGCTGCTTCCCGCCCTCGACTGGCATCCCCAACCCCGACTCGAACCCTTTCACCTGGACTGGCTCGCCCGTGCCGGTGTTGAAGTGGCGGTGTTGCGCCTGGACCGGATCGATCCGCTGATCAGCGGCAACAAGTGGTTCAAGTTGGTCCATCATTTGCGCGCCGCCCATGAGGCCGGCGCCGAGGGGGTCATGAGCCTGGGCGGGGCTTATTCCAACCATTTGCATGCGTTGGCCGCGGCGGGCAAGCGCTTCGGGTTTCCCACGGTGGGGTTGTTGCGTGGTCATCCCCAGGACACGCCGACAGTGCGCGACCTGAAGGCGTTTGGTATGGACCTGCACTGGTTGGGTTTTGGCGGATACCGAGAGCGGCACGCGCCGGGTTTCTGGGCGCCGTGGCAGATCCGCTATCCCTATTTGCATCCGGTGCCCGAGGGCGGTTCGGGGTTGCCTGGCGCACTAGGCTGCATGGCCTGGGCAGCCAATGTCCGTGAACAACTGGCAACGTTGGGATGGGCGGATTATCACGGCTGGTGGCTGGCCTGCGGCACCGGCACATCGCTGGCCGGGCTGGTGCTGGCCGAAGCGGGTGGGCGCCCGGTCTATGGCGTGCTGGCGGTGCCCCAGGACCATGGCGTGGCGCAGCAAGTCGAAAGCATCTTGGGGGAGGCAGGCCTTTGCCGTGCGCTTTATGAACTGTTCGACGGCAGCCGTGGCGGTTTCGCCCGGGTCGATGCCGAACTCGCCGAGTTCATCGAAACCACGGCGGCCATCGAACTGGAGCCGTTGTACACCGGCAAAGCCTTGATGTTGCTTAAAGCGCGGGTCGAGGCCGGAGGCTTTGCCCCCGGCACCCGTTTGATTTTCGTCCACACCGGCGGTTTGCAAGGCCGCCGAGGGTTCGAGTAACAGCGATCAGCCGCGTTTGGGCATCATCCGCAACAGCGTGTTGTCCCGTACCACATAGTGGTGGTACAGCCCCGCCAAGGCATGCAAGCCAATCAACCAATAGCCGATGGTGCCGCCCAGCACATGCCAGCCTTCCAGTTGCTTGGCAAACTCCTTGTCCTGATCGATGAGCAAGGGCAGATCGAAACCGTAGAACATCACTTGATGACCTTCGGCGCTGGTGATCAGCCAGCCCAGCAACGGCATGGCGATCATGAACAGGTACAGCGCCCAGTGCATCAGGCGAGCGAGGACGGTTTGCCACACAGGCGACGCCGGGAAAATCGCCGGTGTCTTACCCATGCTGCGGGCGAACAGGCGCAGCCAGACCAGCAGGAACACTGTCAGGCCGAGCATGAAGTGCGCTTCCTTGATCAGGGTCCGGCCGCCACTGCCCTTGGGGAAAATCCCCCGGAACTCGATGCAGGCATAAACCACGGCCAGCAGCACCAGCATCAGCCAATGCAAGGTCACCGTGACGGTACTGTAGCGGCTTTCTGAGCTTTTCCAGGGCATTGCGGGTATCTCCAACGATCAGGGTAGAGCGCCGTCTAAAGCGGCGTTGTCTATTTACTGTAAGCCCGTTTCGTTGAATTGGCATGAGCCAGATCAGTTTTGCCCGCATGAAGCCACAGGGATGTGTCAGGGTGTGAAGTCCGGCGGATTCAGCAGCCAGTCCAACAGCAACCCGGCATCAGGATTGCGCCGGGGCGGTTTCGGGGGCGCGGCGGTTTGTCCTGCGCCAGTATCGACAGCCCCCGGGCACAGCACCGGTCGATCAGGGTCGCCATCGAGAAAACTCACCAGCACTTCGCTGCCGGCCATCAGGCTGGGGCTGCCATCCAGCGTCAGCCGCGACACGGGCAGCGTGATGCCGTCCTGGTCCGGCGCCCATAGGCTGACACTCACCTGGCCACGCTCATCGGGGCTGGCCGGCTGGCCGGTGCGGCCGAGTACATAGGCCAGGTGGTACCCGGGGATGCAGGGCTTGGGGTGCTTGAGGGCCGGCCTGAACGTGGTGGACCAGGGAATGGCGGTGAACCGGTTGCGGTAGTCACGGGCCGACGGTGTGATGGGCAGGTCCGGTTCCAGGATCGAAAACTGTCGTCCGCGATGCTGGACCTCGGTGATCAGCCATTGATCGTTGAAGGTGGAAACCGGGTGTTCGCAGATCTGCACGATGTCGCCGCCGTGCACGGTCGGTTGGGTGCTGTGGCCATGGATTTCCCGTTGCCGGCAGCGCAATCGTTCAAGGTGGCGGCGACCGGCCTGGTAACGGTGAGCCAAGGCCGGGTTGCTGCGCATGGCTTCGTGATCGATCCGCTCAAGGGGTTGATTCGCTGCCGAGGCCTCGGTTTCGGGCTGGGCCCGGTCACTGAACCCGACAGGCAGGCCAGGCATCATCGGGTGGTGACGCAAATACAAGCGCTTGATGGTCGGTAGCTGGCTGTCGTTCGGGTGCAGAGGCAGCTCGACGGGGCGCGCGGGAAAGCTCTTCGGGTCTTCGGCAAACACCAGGACATGGCCCTGGGGCGCGTGTTCGAAGTGGTAATGGATGCCTTCCTCCTCGCACAGCCGTTGCAGGAGGGTCAGGTCGCTTTCGTCGTACTGGATGCAGAATGGGCGACACGGATACTGCCCATGGGGCAGTTCGAAACGGTAACTGTCGACGGGTAGCGCGTATTCTTCCAGCAGGCGTTGCAGCACCTGTACCACGCTGAGCCGATGGAAAACCCGGCGCCGCGGGCCTTGCTCCAGTTGCTGGAGGTAGGGAACCAACGTCAAGCGATAGCCGATGCGCCGTGGCGCAAGGGCATTGAGGCTAACGCTGTGGACAATCCCATGGACGCCCGATTCACCGTCCAGGCGCAGGAAGGCCGGTTCCCCCAAGAGCAGCTTGGGATCTAT
Source organism: Pseudomonas sp. CFII68 (assembly GCF_000416195.1). Lineage (NCBI taxonomy): Bacteria > Pseudomonadati > Pseudomonadota > Gammaproteobacteria > Pseudomonadales > Pseudomonadaceae > Pseudomonas > Pseudomonas sp. CFII68. Next base: position 17,914 of record NZ_ATLN01000026.1, on the reverse strand, counting down.
CGGTGGGGCCAGGCCGATCAGTTCGAGGTCAAAGCGGTATGGCTGGTTGAGGGCTTCGCGGCCGTTGAAGCGCAAGACTTGCAGTTGCAAGTCGCTTTGCGTGAGCGTCAGGCTGAAGGGACTTTCCGTGTCGTTGCGCATCGCAGCTCCTACTGGCGGGGAGAGAGGCGCAGAGGGTACGAAACCGCGGGGGAAAACGGTGCTTGTGAGGCGCTATTTCAGAAACGCCCTACAACACGCTGTGAAAATGTCGATCCGGCAGGGTGAATTTTTTGGTCGATCAGCCGGTTTAGGCCGTATAAACTTGCGCCACAGCGCCGGCCGGCAGATGTCTCGGCGCGTCAGACAAGAGAGTGAGTAATGGGCGCACAGTGGAAGGTTAAACACAAAGAAGCGGCTGCCAACGCCAAGGGCAAGATCTTCGGCAAACTGGTGAAGGAAATCACCATTGCCGCGCGCAACGGTGCGGATACCGCTACCAACGCGCACTTGCGACTGGTTGTCGAACAGGCGAAGAAGGCCTCGATGCCCCGCGAGACCCTGGAACGTGCGATCAAGAAAGGTTCTGGCCAGCTCGGTGAAACCGTGCAATACCACCGCGTCACCTACGAAGGGTTCGCGCCGCACCAGGTGCCGCTGATCGTTGAATGCGTGACCGATAACATCAACCGCACCGTTGCCGAAATTCGCGTCGCGTTCCGCAAGGGCCAACTCGGCGCCTCGGGTTCGGTGGCGTGGGACTTCAACCATGTCGGCATGATCGAAGCCGCGCCGGACAGCCCGGACGCCGATCCGGAAATGGCCGCCATCGAGGCCGGCGCCCAGGATTTCGAGCCGGGCGAAGACGACGCGACGTTGTTCCTCACCGACCCTGCCGACCTCGACGCTGTCCAGAAGGCCTTGCCGGAGCAGGGTTTCACCGTATTGTCGGCCAAGCTGGGCTACCAGCCGAAAAACCCGGTCAGTGGCCTCACCGACGAGCAGATGGCTGAAGTCGAAGCCTTCCTCGAAGGCCTCGACAACCACGATGACGTGCAGGACATGTTTGTCGGGTTGGCGGGTTAAGCAGTACACCCCTGTGACGAGGGAATTTATCCCTGGGTGCGGTTCATTCTGTGGGAGCAAGGCTTGCCCGCGATGAAGACGACGCGGTCTCTGAGAAAACGGGGTGTCCGCATCGCGGGCAAGCCTTGCTCCCACAGATAAATCCCCTCGCCACAATAGGCGGTGTGCTTGTTAGCTTGGGGTGCTGGTTTAGTCGATGTGTTTGAACTCGCTCAGCAACCTTTCAATCTCATCGAACCCTGGCCGTGCCAGCACCTCCGGCTGACAGCAGCGCGCTTGCAAATCCAGCAGCCACGCAAGATCCTGCGCACCGAGCCCCGGTTCGATCCGCGCCAGCAATTCCCCCAGCAGAATCCCGAAGGCCCGCACTTCGATGCGTTGCAGTGCGCGGGTTTGCAGGTTGTCTGTGGTGGCGTGGAACGACGCCGCGCCAAAATCCCCCAGCAGGCAATCGCCCTGGTCATCGCACAGAATATTGTGCCCGTAGAGATCCCCGTGGGTGATGCCCTGGCGGTGCAGGTGCGCCGCCACCGAGGCGATGCCATGGGCGATGCGCAGGGCTGCCGAAGCGCTCAGGCGCAGTTCATCGGCATAGACGTCGCGGCTGCATGACGCCAGGCTCGGCAGCCCGGCGAGGTTACGGTAGCTGGGCTCGACCAGCGCCATCACCAGCCCGGCCTGTTGCTCGGGGTGCCCGGCAACCTGGCCCAGCACCTCAATCAGGTTCGAGTGGCGACCGGCCGTGATGCAGGCATGCATCTCATGCAGGGGCGAGCCGTCGCTGGTCATCTGGCCTTTGTACAGCTTCACTGCGACCTTTCGTGCCGCCTGGCCGGGCGCCTGCCAGAGCGCCTGATGAATCACCCCCGACGCGCCTTCGCCCAGTGGTTGTTGCAGTTCCAGATGCGACCAGTCGATAGACGTCGTGGTATTCAGCGCCGCCGCTTCTGCCTGGGCTTCCAGCGGGTTGCCGGCGTAGGCCAGCCAACTGAGGCTCGGCAACGTGAGCAGCCATTGCGGCAGTTCGCTCAGTTGGTTGGCGGCGATGCGCAACAGTTCGAGGCGATGACACTGGCTCAGGCTCGCCGGTAATTGCCGCAAGCGGTTGCCGGCCAGCATCAGTTTTTGCAGATCGGGGCGTTGGCCCAGTTCATCTGGCAATTGGCTGACGCAGTTGTCGGTCAGGATCAACCAGCGCAGCTGTGGCGGCAGCGCGGCGCCCGTGACGTGCGCGATGCGATTGGCCTTGAAACCGACCATGGTCAACGCGCTGCAACGGCCCAGGCATTCGGGCAGTTCTGTGAAGCGGTTGTCCGAACAGAACAGCACGCGCAGGCGCGTCAGCCGATGCAGGTCGTCGGGCAGCGTGTCCAACTGATTGCCACTGAGGTTGAGAATCTCGAGGGAGTTGGCCAGGTCGAAGATTTCCCGGGGAAACTCCGTCAAGCCGCAGGCCAGGTCCAGCCGGGTAATGCCGCAGAGCTGGCCGGCGCGTAGTTGGGCGAGGGTGTGCATGGTGGGGGTCGCTGTTGATCAAGGGGAGGGTCTGGCGTCCGTAGCCAGACAGTTAACCAATAATCAGCTCAGTACAACACCCTGTGGCGAGGGGATTTATCTGTGGGAGCAAGGCTTGCCCGCGATGCAGGCGCCTCGTTTTCTCAGAGACCGCGTCATTCTCATCGCGGGCAAGCCTTGCTCCCACAGCATTTGTTCACAGCAGTTTTTCCCACAACAGTGTCGCTCCCCTTGCCACAGTCGATCGCGCTAGCGCTCGATACTGCGGTTCCAGCGGGCGTTCCAGGCCGGGCGTTGTTCGTTGACCTGGTCCCAATCCACGGCAATCGCCGTTTCCAGGTATTGCTTCATCGCCTCCACCTGACCGCGAGTCTTGTCGGTGGTCGGGGGTGTTGGGGTTGGACGGGATCTGGTCGCCTTCTTCCAGGGCGATGGCCTGGGCTTGCGGGGTCAGCAGGAAAGCCGCGAGCTTTTGCGCCAGTTCCGGTTGGGTGTTTTGCGCGATGGCGCATTCGGCGACGTTGAGGACCACGGCGCCTTCCTTCGGCTGGGCATATTCGACCGGCATGCCCTTGAGTTTCAGCGCGGTCACCTGGGTCGGCGTCAGCGGGAACAGCGCGGCTTCGTCGGTCTGCAGCATTTCGGATAGCTTCGCCGAGCTCGGGATGTACGCCAGCACGTTGCGCCCCACCGTGTTCGGCCAGGCCTTGAAGCCCGGCTCAACGTCGGTTTCGCTGTCGCCCTGGATCCGGTTGAACATCAAAAAGCCGTGCAGGCCGAACGTGGACGAGGTCATCGACTGGAACACCACTTTGTCCTTGAGGCGCGGATCGGCCATTTGTACGACGAAGTCTTCCTGCGTTCGGAAGTGGAGAACGTCCGTACGCTGGGCTACGCCGGGCGCAATACAGGCCTATTGCAAGGCATGGCCGGGGTGGCCGTGCCGATTCTCGATCGTGACGGCCGGGCCGTGGCCGCGTTGAGCGTGGCAACCGTGAGCGACCGCCTGGGGCCCGATCGCCTGCCGACGGTGGTGGACATGCTCAAGCGCGAGGCGGCCCTGATCGGACCGCGGATCAACCCGTTCGATCCGTTGCTGCGCAGGCCTTCGCAGGTGTTTGGGCAGGGCTGAACACACTCTCAAGAACAGCCTGTATCCCCTGTGGGAGCGGGCTTGCTCGCGATGGCGGTGGTTCAGTTAGAAATGATGTCGACTGATACACCGCCATCGCGAGCAAGCTCGCTCCCACAGAGATTCCCACCGGGTAAGGGGCTCAGAGCTTCAGGGTCTGCTTGAGCCGCTGCACCGTCGGCGTATCACTGGGGATGACCATCGCATAGTTGTAGCCCGGCCCGGACCAGTACTCGGCTTGCAACTCGCCCTCGCGGCGACTGCCCCGGGGCAGGAGGAAATTTTTCGGGCCGGGTGGGCGCACGTAGAAGCTGATTTTCTGACCGCTCGGGTCCTGATAGACCACCATCGCCGCCGCGCCTTGTTCGGTGCTGAGCAAGCGCCCGCTGACCGGCCTGAAGCCGGCACCCGACAGGTCAGGCAGTCGGTCGGCCTGGGTGAAGTAGCGGTCGAGCCAGCCTTGCATGCTCTGCTCGTCGCCGGTCTGGTAATCGGCCGGAAGGATGCCCTGCTGGGCAATCAAACGGTATGCCTGCAAGGCATCGGCCATGGGGGCTGCGGCGCTGAGCAGGGTCATTTGCCGCGCCTGCCAGCCACCGAAGCCACCCACGCTGACGGCCAGCAGCAACACGGCGGCGTTGGCCAAATGGCGGCGGGAGCGATGTTTCAGGCGCTGGCGAATCATGGCCGGGTCGAGGTCCGGGTTGGGCGGCTGTTGCAAGGCGCCGCTCAGGGCCGTGCGCAGGTGCTGTGCGTCCTGTTGCCAGGCGCGGACCCGGGCGGCGACTTCCGGCTGGTTGGCCAGGTAGGCCTGCACCAGGCGCTGGTCGGCCTCGCTCAGTTGGCGATCGACGTAGGCGTGCAGGTCGCTGTCGCTAGGGGGCATGTTGATCATTTGAGTATCCGCAGGGTAGGGCGGGTGATTTCGCCGTCGCTGAGTTGGCGCAGGGCCTGGCGAGCGCGGGACAGGCGGGACATGACCGTGCCGGTCGGCACGCCGAGGATGTCGGCGACTTGCTGGTAACTCAAGCCTTCCACCGACACCCACAACAACAGCGCGCGTTGTTCCGTCGTGAGTTGGTCGAAGGCCTGCAGGGACGATTGCGCGATCACGCTGCGCTCGGCCGAAGGGTGGGCATCGTCGCGGCCGGTGAAAAACTCCAGCATGCGCGCATACCGTCGGGAGCGGCGATGACCGTCGAGAAACTGCCGATACAGAATCGAAAACAGCCAGGCCCGCAGATCGCCGTCCGGACGCTTGTCGTTCCACTTGGACAATGCCCGTTCCAGGCACATCTGCACCAGATCGTCGGCGTTGCTCGGGTTGCGCGTCAGCGACACGGCAAAACGCCGTAGCCTGGGGATGAGCTCGCGCAACTGTTCGTCGAATGCGTTCATAAGGGTGTGGCTTCTGTGGGCAGTCACTGCGCCGGGACTGGAAAGACGACCCGCAAACGAGATTATTCCAGTGCAGGAAAAATAAATACGAGGCGTGGGAATAAACCTGTCACGCCTTCGTCTGACGGGTCCTTTCCAACAAATGGCCCCGAGCCCTGGAGCTTTCTCATGGTTGATCCTTCACCCTCGTCGAGCCGGCCACCCTTGAGTGCCGCCGGCCTGACATTGCGCCTGAGCGGCATCGCCGTGATTGTTGCCGCGCTGGCCGGGGCGTTTGCCTACGTCAATGGTAGCCTCGACCCACAGCGCCTGACACCGCAGGCATTGGTCAATGTGCTGGAAAAAAACAACGGCGTTCACCCAGGCTTTCGACGCAACCACTCAAAAGGTGTCTGCGTCGCGGGCTATTTCCAAAGCACGGGCGAGGCCAGCGCCTATTCCAGCGCCCAAGTGTTCTCGCAGCCGCAAACGCCAGTGGTTGGGCGTTTCGCCTTGCCCAGCGGCAACCCCTATGCACCGGACGGCGGTGTGCCGATTCGCAGCCTGGCACTGCGCTTTACCCAGGCCAACGGCCAGCAATGGCGCACCGGCATGAACAGCATGCCGGTGTTTCCGGTGGGCACGCCCGAAGCCTTCTACCAACTCCAGCAAGCCCAGTCGCCGGACCCTGCCACAGGAAAACCGAACCCTGCGGCCGTACCGGCGTTCTTTGCTGCGCACCCCGAAGCGGTGCCGTTCCTGCAATGGATCAAGAGCGCCAAGCCGTCGGCCAGCTATGCCACCGAAACCTACAACGGCATCAACGCGTTCTATCTGGTCAACCCTGCCGGGCAGCGCCAGGCGGTGCGCTGGGGCGTGGTGCCGATGAGCCAGGATGCTGCGGATGCGACGCCACCCCAGGGGGGCGACTTCCTCGAGCAGGACTTGGCCAAGCGTCTCGCCGCCGGGCCGTTGCGCTGGCAGTTGAACATCACCCTGGCCAACCCGGGTGACCCGGTGAACGATGCCAGCAAGGCCTGGCCCGCCGACCGCAAGGTACTCAATGCCGGCACGTTGGTGCTTGAGCGCACCCAGGCGCAGGACAACGGCGAATGCCGCGACATCAACTATGACCCGCTGATCCTGCCCCAAGGGATCGAAGGTTCCGAAGACCCGCTATTGGTTGCGCGTTCCGCCGCCTATGCCAGTTCCTACCTGCGACGTACCAGCGAAGTGAGCCAGTTGCCCGCCAAACAGGAGTCCCGCCCATGAGCGCCCCTCGTCACTTTGCACCGCTGGCCCGGCTGCTGCACTGGCTGATGGCAGTGATGATCATCGCCATGCTGTTTATCGGCGCAGGCATGGTCGCTTCGGTGTCCGAACGCCATGAATGGCTGCTGCAGTTGCACAAGCCATTGGGTATCGCGATTTTGCTGTTGGTGATCGTGCGCCTGGTGGTGCGTTTTACTACCCGCCAACCGCCGCTGCCGGCCGATCTACCGGCCTGGCAAGTGCTGGCGGCAAACGCCTCGCATGTGCTGTTGTACGCCCTGATGCTGGTCCTGCCGCTGTTGGGCTGGGGCATGATTTCGGCGGCGGGGGACCCGGTGATGCTCGGCGACTCGTTGCAACTGCCGTCGATTCTGCCAGCCCACGCCCAGACGTTCGCACTGCTGCGCAAGGCCCACGGGTACCTGGCTTACCTGTTGTTCGTGACGGTGCTGGTGCATCTGGCGGCGGCGTTGTTTCACGCTTGGGTGCGCCGGGATGAGGTGTTGGACAGTATGTTGCGCGGCAAAGGCTGATGAACCCTGTGGCGAGGGAGCTTGCTCCCGCTGGGTGGTGTCTGTAGGAGCTGCCGAGCGAAGCGAGGCTGCGATCTTTCCACTGGCGCTTGAGTTTCAAGTGAAAGATCAAAAGATCGCAGGCTTCGCCAGCTCCTACATCGCCGAGCGGGAGCAAGCTCCCTCGCCACAGGTGTTCACCCTAGACGAGGGACATGATCAGGTCGTTGGATCAGCGCAATTCGTCAACCATGGCCTCGATGGTGCTCAACACATCCTTGCCCAGTTGCATCGAGCGTTTGCCAGACCAGCCGGTGATTGGGTTCGGGTGATCGTTGTGGTCCTTGAACGGCATTTCCAGGGTCAGGGACAGGCAGTCATATTTCTGGCCGACCGCGTTACAGGCCAGGGTCATGTTGGCTTGGCCCGGTTCGTCGCGGGTGTAGCCGTAAGCAGTCTGGAAGTCTTTGGTCTGATGCTTGAGATGGCTGCGAAAGCGCTCTTCAAGTTCGGCAATGCGTGGCGTGTAGCCCGGGTTGCCTTCGCAACCGGCGGTGAAGACGTGGGGAATTTCCTCATCGCCGTGAGCATCGAGGAACAGATCGACGCCGTACTTTTCCATTTGCTGCTGGACGAAAAACACCTCGGGGCTGATTTCCGGACTGGCGTTCTGCCAGGCGCGGTTGAGGTCCTGGCCCATGGCGTTGGTCCGCAGATGCCCGTGGAACGCGCCGTCCGGGTTCATGTTCGGCACCAGGTACAGATCGGCCTTGGCGAGCAACTGGTTCAGTTGCGCATCGTCATGCTGCTGGAGGCGTTCGATCACGCCCTCCATGAACCACTCGGCCATGTGCTCGCCGGGATGCTGCTGGGCGATGATCCAGACTTTGCGCCGGCCTTCGGCACCGCTGCCCTTGCGCAGCAGTTGAATGTCACGGCCTTCCACGCTTTTACCGACGGCCAATAGTTCGGTGCCGGCCTTGTGTTGCGCTTGCTCGATCAGCCAATCATGTCGGCCGCGACTGTAGGGTTCGAAGTAGGCGAACCAGGCGTTGGTCTGTTCGGTCTCCAGATAAAAACGCAGGGCGTCGCCTTCAAATTGGGTCGGAACGCGGAACCAGTTGACGTGATCGTAGGAGGCAACGGCCTGATAGCCCGTCCAGGCCTTGTTGTAAGACGATTGACTGGCGTTGAGCAGCCGAAAGGAATACTCCTGGCCGACGTGCAGGCCGCTGGCCTTGAAGTGGAACCACTGGAAATGGGCGCTGCGGGTGTCGGGCCTGATCTTGAGCAACGACTGCAACGGGTTGCTGATGTCGACGACCTCGATGTTGCCGCTGTCGAAACTGGCACTGATATCAAAGGAAGATTTAGCCACGGTCACGATTCCTGGAGAGGATTTTCATGGCCATTACTGTACACGCAAGACGGGGGAACCGAGACGATTTACGTCACGTAAACGAGGGGGCGTCCTCCCTGGACGCCGAGCCAGCTTAGAGAGTCTGCAATTGATTCTCAAGCGCTGGTTGTCGATAGTTTTCGCCTGTGTGGCGGGGCGTCTCTTGCAAACGGATATTCATTTGCTATCATCGCCGCCACCGAATTGGCAGCACCCAAAAGACTTCATTAGCCTGAAGCCATAAGTCGAAAAATCGGCAAAAAAAAGACCCGGCAAAAAGCCGGGTCAAAAACCGTGATTAGCCTGATGAGGAGATATTCCAGAAGTCCGACCTAAGGTCTTCTGATCTATCGACTGATCTCGCGATCAGCTGATGCAATAATAATCATTATCATTTGCAAGTCAAATGGTTTTATCGCACCGATTGGAAAATTTTTCTCGTCGTCCGCGTTCGCGGCGACATTCCCAAGCGTTACCCCTAGCGAGTCGGGTAGCCATCCAGGGATCGGTCAAGCATCACCTTGACCAGATCAATCATGTGCACCACCGAAAATGCCAGGTCACGGCTCGAGCCGTTCAACTGGTTGGCAGACTCGTGGGCGGTCGCCGCTGCACAGCGCAGCAGGTCGCAGGCGTGAACAAGGGCTTCTTCTGCGCTGACGCTGTGGTTGACGTCGAAGAAGCGATGTTCTGACTGTGCCTGGGAAACACTTGGTTTCAAGTAGTAGTCGAGGGCGCGTTTGGCCGCCGGGCAATCCTGAAAGGAAGGGAACGTGCTGTCGAAAGGGCTGCTGGGCTGGTCTTTGTTGGGTGTATCCATGGTGAGGAAAATCTCCGTGTGTGGGGCTGAACTCCTGAATCCAGAATAGTACTTATCGTAATTGTGACGATAATTGAAATACTACAATTTGTGTTTTGAATGGTCGGAGTCATCCACGTATCGTGCCGCACATGGATAAATGGATAGAGTTGGTCAAGGCCAAGATGAAGGAGCTGCGCATCACGCAAGTGGTGCTCGCAGAACGGTTGGGAATGTCCCAGGGCGGCGTCGGCCATTGGCTGACCAGGCGCCGGCAACCCAGTGTCGATGACATGAACCGGGTCCTGCGGGAATTGGGGCTGGAGTTTCTGGAAGTGGCGATGGTGATTCGCGAGCCGGACACCTCCACGGACGAAGGCATGACCCTGGCGCAGAAGTACAACCCGTACTTCCGCTACCCGGTCAGTGAATGGCACGAGGTTGGCGAGGTTCGCGAAGGCGATCCTGGCGCCTACAGCCCGGCGCGCTACGAACTGACGGACTACCACGCCCTGGGGGCCGCGTTCTGGCTGGTGGTGGTGGGCGACGCGATGACCGCACCCAGCGGCTTGAGCATTCCCGAGGGCATGTCGATCCTGGTGGATCCGGCCGTCGAGGCGGTGCCAGGCAAACTGGTGGTTGCCTGCTTGCCCGGCAGCAGTGACGCGACCTTTCGCAAATTGATCGAGGAGAGCGGGCAGCGTTACCTGGTTCCGCTCAATCCGACTTACCCGAAAAACCTGTACACCGAGCAATGTCGCCTCATCGGTGTGGTGGTGCAGGCCACCATCAGGTTCTGACTGGATCGGCCCTGGGACGGGCCGACTCCTATTCTTCGAATGCCACCAGGGCGCTGCCTTCGCTGACCATTTCGCCTTCCTGGCAATACAGCGCCTTGATCACCCCGGCCTTGGGCGCACGAATGCTGTGCTCCATTTTCATGGCCTCCAGGACCACCAGTTGAGCGCCGGCCTCCACCGACTGGCCGACACTCACCAGTACCCGGACGATACTGCCGTTCATGGGCGCGGCCAGGCCACCTTGATGGCTGTGGCTGGCCTCGGCGGCGGCCAACGGGTCGTACAGGTCGATCCGGTGCAGGTCACCCGCCCATTGCAGATACAGGCTGTCGTCCTGGCGAATGGCCCGATGACTGCGGCGCAGGCCGTGGTGCTCGATCACCAGTTGCTCGCCCTCGAGTTCCGCGCAATGGGCGCTAATGTCCAGCGTCAGCGCGCGATCCTGGCCTTCGCAGCTCAGGTGCAAGGTGGTCTCCCTTGGCAGCCCCAGACGCAGCCCGGTGGTGCTGGCCCAGGGCGAGTCGGCATCATCGCCGCGCACGCGCGGTGTCAGGCTCAAGGCGAAGCCCTGGGCGGCTGCGAACCAGAATGCGTCATCCAATTCGCCCGGCTCTGGCAGCAATTGCGCCTGGTAACGTGGGATAAATCCGGTGTCCAGCTCTGCTGCCGCGAAGGCGGGGTGGGCCACGATTCGGCGCAGGAACCCGATGTTGGTTTTCAGCCCGCCAATGGCAAACTCGTCGAGCATGCTCAACAGCCGCAGGCGCGCCTGTTCACGGTCTTCACCCCAGGCAATCAGCTTGCCGAGCATCGGGTCGTAGAACGGCGAGATTTCATCGCCTTCTTCAACCCCGCTGTCGACCCGCCGGCCTGGGCCCTCGGCCGATTCTCGATACAACGCCAGGCGCCCGGTGGCCGGCAGGAAATCGTTGACCGGGTCTTCGGCATACAGCCGCACTTCGATGGCGTGACCGAGCAGCGGCACTTGCGCTTGAGTGATCGGCAAGGGTTCGCCTTGGGCGACGCGGATCTGCCAGGCTACCAGGTCCAGTCCGGTGATCGCTTCGGTGACCGGATGCTCGACCTGCAACCGGGTGTTCATTTCCATGAAGAAAAACTCGCCCCGCGCATCCAGCAGGAACTCCACGGTGCCGGCCCCGACGTAACCAATCGCCTGGGCTGCGCGCACGGCGGCTTCACCCATGGCCCGGCGTAGTTGCGGGGTCAGGCCGGGGGCGGGGGCTTCTTCCACGACTTTCTGGTGGCGGCGCTGGATCGAGCAATCGCGTTCGTTGAGGTACAGGCAGTTGCCGTGTTGGTCGGCAAATACCTGGATTTCCACATGGCGCGGTTTGAGCAGGTATTTTTCCACCAGCATCCGTGAGTCGCCGAACGAGGACTGCGCTTCACGCTGGGCCGAGGCCAGGGCTTCGGCCAGTTGGCTGACGTCCTCGACGACTTTCATGCCCTTGCCGCCACCGCCGGCCGTGGCCTTGAGCAATACCGGGTAGCCGATGCGCTCGGCGGCGTCGCGAAAGGTCTCCAGGTCCTGGGCTTCGCCGTGATAACCCGGCACCAGGGGCACCCCGGCGGTTTCCATCAAGGCCTTGGCCGCCGATTTGCTGCCCATGGCATCGATGGCCGAGGCCGGTGGGCCGAGGAAGATCATCCCGGCGCTTTCTATCGCTCGGGCGAACCCGGCGTTCTCGGACAGAAAACCATAACCGGGATGGATGGCTTGGGCGCCGCTGGCTTTCGCTGCGGCGATCAGCTTGTCGATTTGCAGGTAGCTGTCGGCGGCCTTGCTGCCGCCCAGGTCGACGCGGATGTCGGCTTCACGGCTGTGGCGGGCATCGCGGTCGGTGGCGCTGTGGACGGCAACGGTGGTCAGGCCCATGGCCTTGGCGGTGCGCATCACGCGGCAGGCGATTTCGCCACGGTTGGCCACCAGCAACGTGGTGAGGGCAGGGGCGCTCATCGACGCGGCTCCTTGTTATTCGATTCGGCTTGCCAGTTCGGCGCACGCTTTTGCAGGAACGCCCGCAGGCCTTCCTGGCCCTCCGGGCTGACGCGGATGCGGGCGATGGCATTTTCGGTGTAGCGCCGCAGCGCCGGGGTAAGGGCGCCGTTGCCGACTTCACGCAGCAGTTCCTTGCTGGCGCGCATGGCCGCCGGGCTGTTGAGCAACAGGTTGTCGATCCATTGTTCGACTTGATAATCCAGGGCCTCGGCCGGGTAACTTTCCGACAGCAAACCGATTTCTTTCGCGCGTTGCCCGTCGAAGCGTTCCGCCGTCAGGGCATAACGACGCGCGGCACGCTCGCCAATGGCCTGCACCACGAACGGGCTGATCACCGCCGGCGCCAGGCCAATGCGCACTTCCGACAGGCAGAACTGTGCTTCATCGGCGCCAATGGCCATGTCACAAGCGCTGATCAGCCCCAGTGCGCCACCGAACGCGGCGCCCTGGACGACGGCCAGCGTAGGAATTTTCAGCTTGGCGAGGTTGTACATCAGCTCCGCCAGTTCCCGGGCGTCATCGAGGTTGGTGTGGTAGTCGAGCTCGGCCGATTGCTGCATCCAGGCGAGGTCGGCGCCGGCGCTGAAATGCTTGCCGCGACCGCGGATCAGCAGGAAGCGCAAGCTTGGATCGCTGCTGACGTGGTCCAGGGCGAGGATCAGTTCGCGGATCATTTCGGCATTGAACGCGTTGTTTTTCGACTCGCGGCTGAGCCACAAGGTGGCAACGCCCCGTGGGTCGGTGTGCAGTTCGAGGGTGTTGAAGTTATCCATGGGCATTCCCGTTTACATCCGGAACACGCCGAAGCGGCTCGGTTCGATAGGCGCGTTCAGTGACGCGGACAAGGCCAGGCCCAGCACATCGCGGGTCTGGGCCGGGTCGATGACGCCGTCGTCCCACAGCCTGGCACTGGAATAGTAGGGGTGACCCTGTTCTTCGTACTGATCGAGGATCGGTTGCTTGATCTCGGATTCCTGTTCGGCGCTGAAGGGATGGCCGCTGCGTTCGGCTTGTTCACGCTTGACCTGTACCAGCACGCCGGCCGCCTGTTCGGCGCCCATCACGCCAATCCGCGCGTTCGGCCACATCCACAGGAACCGCGGGTCGTAGGCGCGGCCGCACATGCCGTAGTTACCTGCGCCGAAACTGCCGCCAATGATCACGGTGAATTTCGGCACTTTCGCGCAGGCCACGGCTGTCACCAGTTTGGCCCCGTGCTTGGCGATGCCGCCGGCTTCGTACTTCTGCCCGACCATGAAACCGGTGATGTTCTGCAAGAACAGCAACGGGATCCCGCGCTGACAGGCCAATTCGATGAAGTGCGCGCCTTTCTGCGCGGCTTCGGCGAAGAGAATGCCGTTGTTGGCCAGGATCGCGATCGGGTAGCCGTGCAAGTGGGCGAAGCCGCACACCAGCGTCGTTCCGAACAGCGCCTTGAATTCGTCGAACACCGAGCCGTCCACCAGGCGCGCGATCACTTCCCGCACATCGAATGGCTGCTTGGCGTCGGCCGAAACCACGCCGTACAGCTCCTCGCCCGAGTAGAGCGGGGCAATTGGCAGGCGATGCTGCAACTCGCCCTGTTTGCGCCAATTGAGGTTGGCCACGCTGCGGCGGGCCAGGGCCAGGGCATGTTCGTCGCTGTCGGCGTAATGGTCGGCCACGCCGGAGATCTTGCAGTGCACATCGGCGCCGCCCAGGTCTTCGGCACTGACCACCTCACCGGTGGCGGCTTTCACCAACGGCGGGCCGGCGAGAAAAATCGTCGCCTGCTGGCGGACCATGATCGCCTCGTCCGCCATGGCCGGCACATAGGCGCCACCGGCGGTGCAGGAACCCATGACCACGGCGATCTGCGGGATGCCCTGGGCACTCATGTTGGCCTGGTTGAAGAAGATCCGGCCGAAGTGCTCACGGTCCGGGAACACCTCGTCCTGGCGCGGCAGGTTGGCGCCGCCGGAGTCCACCAGGTAAATGCAGGGCAGGCGATTCTGCTGGGCGATGGTCTGGGCACGCAGGTGTTTTTTCACCGTCAGCGGGTAGTAGGAGCCCCCTTTGACCGTCGCATCGTTGGCGACAATCATGCATTCGACACCTTCCACGCGGCCGATGCCGGCAATCACGCCGGCCGCCGGCACGTCTTCGCCATAGACGTCGTGGGCTGCCAATGGGCTGATTTCCAAAAACGGCGAACCCGGGTCCAGCAGCCGGTTGATGCGTTCACGGGGCAGCAACTTGCCCCGCGAGGTGTGCCGTTCCTGGGCCTTGGGACCGCCGCCTTGGCGAATGTGTGCGAGCAGGGTTCGCAGGGCCTCGACGTGTCCGAGCATCGCATCGCGGTTGGCGATGAACTCCGGCGAGCGCGGGTTGAGCTGAGTGTGCAGCGTGGCCATGGTCAGCTCCGTTAGCGGGTTTCGTTGAACAGTTCGCGGCCGATCAACATCCGACGAATCTCACTGGTGCCAGCACCGATTTCGTACAGCTTGGCGTCACGCAGCAGACGACCGGCCGGGAATTCGTTGATGTAGCCATTACCGCCGAGGATCTGGATCGCGTCGAGGGCCATTTGCGTGGCGCGTTCGGCGCTGTAGAGGATCACCCCGGCGGCGTCCTTGCGGGTGGTTTCGCCGCGCTCGCAGGCCTGGGCCACGGCATACAGGTAGGCGCGGCTGGCGTTGAGCTGGGTGTACATGTCGGCGACCTTGCCCTGGATCAGCTGGAATTCGCCAATGCTCTGGCCGAACTGCTTGCGGTCGTGAATGTAGGGCACGATCAGGTCCATGCAGGCCTGCATGATCCCGGTTGGGCCGCCAGAGAGCACGACGCGCTCGTAGTCGAGGCCGCTCATCAGCACTTTCACGCCACCGTTGAGTGTGCCGAGGATGTTTTCCTCCGGCACTTCGACGTCATCGAAAAACAGCTCGCAGGTGTTGGAGCCGCGCATGCCGAGCTTGTCGAATTTGTTGCTGCGGCTGAAGCCTTTCCAGTCGCGCTCGACGATGAAAGCGGTGATGCCGTGGGGGCCTTTTTCCAGGTCGGTCTTGGCGTAGATCACGTAGGTGTTGGCATCGGGGCCGTTGGTGATCCAGGTCTTGCTGCCATTGAGCACGTACTTGTCGCCACGCTTGTCGGCGCGCAGTTTCATCGAGACCACGTCGGAACCGGCGTTCGGCTCGCTCATCGCCAGGGCACCGATGTGTTCGCCGCTGATCAGCTTGGGCAGGTATTTGGTTTTCTGTTCGTGATTGCCGTTGCGGTTGATCTGGTTCACGCAGAGGTTGGAGTGGGCACCGTAGGAGAGGGCGACCGAGGCCGAACCGCGGCTGATTTCTTCCATCGCTACCACGTGGGCCAGGTAGCCCAGGCCAGCGCCGCCGTATTCTTCCGGTACGGTGATGCCCAGCAGGCCCATGTCGCCGAACTTGCGCCACATGTCGGCGGGAAACAGGTTGTCGATATCGATCTGCGCTGCTCGCGGCGCCAGTTCGGCCTTGACGAAGGCCTGTACCTGGTCGCGCAACATGTCGATGGTTTCGCCGAGGGCAAAGTTCAGGGATGGGTAGCTCATGGGAACACCTTTGGCTTTTTTATCGGGTGCGGAGAGTGGCGGAATCGCTCTCACCTTTACGTTAACGTAAGCCTGCGACGAGAGGCTGTCAATCGGCCTTTACGTTAACGTCAACTTGGGCCAGAGTAAGTGCGCTTGAATCGCTTTACCAAAGGCATCTGTGCATGAGATTCCACCGCTACACCCACTAATAAAGACAAGAGGGGGCGTCATGGATCAACCCGGTTCGCATTCGCAGCTCAGCTACACCCGTGGTTCCGAGGACAAGGCCTTGCTGGCCCAAACCATCGGCGAAGTTTTCGACCAGACCGTGACGCGCTATCCCGAGGGCGAGGCGTTGGTGGTTCGCCATCAATCGCTGCGTTACACCTGGCAACAACTGGCCGAGGCCGTTGATCTGCACGCCCGAGCCTTGCTGGCGCTAGGCTTGAAAACCGGTGATCGCCTTGGCGTGTGGGCGCCCAATTGCGCCCAGTGGTGCATCAGCCAGTTCGCCAGTGCGAAGATCGGCGTCATTCTGGTCAATATCAATCCGGCCTATCGCGTCTCTGAGCTCGAATACGTGCTTAAACAATCCGGATGCCAATGGCTGGTGTGTGCCGGGGCGTTCAAGACCTCGGATTATCACGCCATGTTGCAAACGCTGGCACCAGAGCTGGCGGAGCAATCGATCGGCCATCTGCAGAGCGAACGCTTGCCGGATTTACGCGGTGTGATCAGCCTCGATTCCCAGCCGCCGGCAGGTTTCCTGCCCTGGTCGCAACTCGCCGCCCTGGGGGCGGCGGTGACGCCTGCACAACTGGCCGAACGCCAATCCAGCCTGCAGTCCGATCAACCGGTGAATATCCAGTACACCTCCGGCACCACCGGCTTCCCCAAGGGCGCGACCCTCAGTCATCACAACATTCTCAATAACGGTTACATGGTCGGCGAAAGCCTGGGCCTGACGGCTGACGATCGGCTGGTGATCCCGGTGCCGCTCTACCATTGCTTCGGCATGGTCATGGGTAACCTGGGCTGCATGACCCATGGCAGCACCATGATCTACCCCAACGATGCCTTCGACCCGTTGCTGACGCTAAAGGCCGTGGCCGAGGAAAAAGCCACGGCACTGTATGGCGTGCCCACCATGTTCATCGCCCTGCTGGACCAGCCGCAGCGGGGCGACTTCGACGTGTCCAGCCTGCGCACTGGCATCATGGCCGGGGCCACATGCCCCATCGAAGTGATGCGACGGGTCATCAATGAAATGCACATGGCCGAAGTGCAGATAGCCTACGGCATGACGGAAACCAGTCCGGTGTCATTGCAGACCGGTCCTACCGACGAACTGGAACTGCGCGTGACCACTGTCGGCCGCACCCAGCCGCAACTGGAAAGCAAAATTATCGATGAGGCCGGCAATATCGTCCCACGTGGTGCTATCGGTGAGTTGTGTACCCGCGGCTACAGCGTGATGCTCGGTTACTGGAACAACCCCAAGGGCACCACCGATGCCATCGACCCGGAGGGCTGGATGCACACCGGCGACCTGGCGACCATGGACGAGCAGGGCTACGTGCGCATCGTCGGGCGCAACAAAGACATGATCATCCGCGGCGGGGAGAATATTTACCCGCGTGAGCTGGAGGAGTTTTTCTTCACCCACCCAGCAGTGGCGGACGTGCAGGTGATCGGCATCCCGTGTTCGCGCTATGGCGAGGAAATCGTTGCCTGGATCAAGTTTCATCCCGGCCACAGTGCCTCCGAGCAAGAGCTGCAGGCCTGGTGCAAGGAGCGTATTGCCCACTTCAAGACGCCGCGTCATTTCAAATTCGTCGAAGAATTTCCCATGACGGTCACCGGCAAGATCCAGAAATTCCGCATGCGCGAAATCAGCATCGAAGAACTGCGCGATAGAGAAGGCTGAGCAAGATCCCCTGTGGGAGCGGGCTTGCTCGCGAAGGCGGTGTGCCAGGCGACATAAATGTTGGCTGTGCCGCCGTTTTCGAGCTCAAGCTGCAAGGGTAATAGCCCGACAGGGCCAACAGCCGTAGGGGGGTATATCCGTTGCTGCGGTAACGGCTGCTTAGGGTTTCGCCCTTACGGCGACTCACTTTCGGAGCGCGAAAGTAAGCAAAGCGCTTTTGCCCCACCACTTGGCACCTCGCTTAGGCTCGGTGTGCCCTCACTCCGGCATTGCTCCGTGGGCCCGCCGCGAAGGGCCATCCATGGCCCAGCGCGGCTATCCCGGCATCCATGCCGGGATGCCCACTCCACAATGCCTGCGTTCGGCCATCGTGGTTAACGGGGCGCCCGAGATCAACGTCCACCGCGAGGCGGCCTGATAGCCGACCTGGTTCTGGGTGACCGCATTCATCCTGTGGGAGGCTCGCTCCCACAGGTTTTGCGGTGCACATGGGCTTTGGGTCTGCTGAAGATCCAGTGTGGGAGATTCTATGGTACGGGGCTACCC
>NZ_ATLN01000025.1:0-101923 GCF_000416195.1 Pseudomonas sp. CFII68 | reverse complement strand
CGGAGCGTGAGGAACGATCTCCACAGCCCCCACGACCCGATCGTACCCACGCAGCAGCGCGGGAACGATCGACCGCTTTCGCAAGTAAACTGACATACCCGCTTGCCAAACCTGATGACCGGAAGTTACTGTCAGCACCATGAACCTGCCACAGATCGCCTCGACCACCACAACCACGACCGCCAAGGCGGGTCGTGAGGTGTCGTGAGCCAATAACACACGTATCTCAAAGGCCCGCCAGCGATGGTAAGGGCCTTTTCTTTTGCCCTTGCGTCGCTGGCCCACACGCAAGGAAAGCACCATGCACGCTCTGTTAATTCTCGATATGCAAGTTGGGTTGTTTCACGGCCCGGATAAACCCTGGGCCGGCGAAGCGTTGCTGGACACGTTGAATGGCTTGCTGCTCAAGGCCCGGAAGGCCGGGGCACCGATCTTCCTGGTTCGCCACGTAGGCCCGCCTGGCTCGCCCATCGAGCCTGCAAGCCCGCTGACGCAACTGGTGCAGGAACTGCAGTTGGAAGGTGACGAAGTCATCTTCGAAAAAACCCGCCCCAACGCCTTCACCCAGACGGGCCTGGCAGAGCGGCTAAAGGCTTGCGATGCTGAAGGCCTGGTCATCACCGGTATGAAAACCCAGTATTGTATCGACAGTACCTGCCGAGCCGCGCGGGACCTGGGGTTTGACGCGGTCCTGATCGCCGACGGTCATACCTGTTCCGACACGCCTGAATTGAAGGCAGAAATGATCGTCGCCCATCACAACGCAACCCTGGCAGGCGCCTTCTGTCGTGTCGTTCGCGCTGAGGACTGGTGCTTCTAAACCCCATCAGAAGATCGGCCCACGTCGGGCCGGTCTCATTCAACAAGCGGAGCTCACGGCATGGACCCTTTGCAACCCTCGCAATGCGCAAACATGGAGGACATCCGACGCGAAATCGATGCCCTCGACCAGGCGGTCATCACGCTGCTGGGCAAGCGCTATCAATACGTGCTCGCGGCCTCTAAATTCAAGACCTCGGCGGCTTCGGTGCAGGCACCGGAGCGCTTCAAGGCCATGCTGGCGACACGACGCGTGTGGGCCGAGGCCGAAGGCTTGAACCCGGATGCCATCGAGAAAATGTACAGCGACCTGGTGCATCACTTCATTGCCGAAGAGATGAAGCGCTGGACGGCGAATCAGTCCCACAACTGAACCGCGGTCGGCAATGGCTCCCATCCTCCGCACGATCAGAAGCAGTCACCGACAACGGTTGTGCGCCTTTGCCCTCTGATGCCCTCGGAGAATAACCAAAAGTCCGTTAAGAGATCGACCACCACAAAGGTAAATCAAAGCCTTGGTTGTGCTGCGCTTCGCTCCGTTTCGCCAGCGTCAAGAAATGGAAATTTGACACTACAAAGCCATCACCTATCGTTCCTCCCGAGACCGCACCCAGGGACCGGGTGGCCCGGACACCCTTTGAAGGGCGGTCGTCACTGTCATTACCCTCAAGGAGCAACAACATGTCTGGAGCGACCCAAACCATTGATGTGCTCGTCAACGTTGACGCCGACTACCTGCTCGCCCACCCCAATGACGTAGGCGGTGCGATTGCCATGCTGGTGACCCGCAGCGCCATCGACAGCCACGCCAACATCTCCAGTGGCGAAGGCGAAGGCGGTAACGAGTTGTGGTTCGACGTAAAACCCGGCGACATCATTCGCTGGCGCGCCACCACGCTGTCGCGCAACTTCGACCGCATCGCATTGATCAAAAACGTCGTGATCGGCGACCCTCACCAGGGCGGTGATTACAAGGGCACCATCTCGACCCCGCAATCTTTCAATATCCCCGGCATTCCAGTGCCCTATCTGGACAATGGTGCCCCCGGAGGCATTGCCAAGACCGATGTGACCTATACCGTCTGGCAGTCCACTGCGCTGAGCCCGGGAAAGCTCTGGTACCAAATCGTCTTCGTTCTGCTGGACCGTAACCTGAACCAGATCGGCCCGAACAACACATGGGACCCCTACATCACCGTCAATAATCAATAACTGAAATGCACACAGCCCCGGTCGGTTCCCTTCGTCGTTGACGAGGGCGCCGGCCGGGGCTGTGTGCAGGTCCTACAGCATTTCCTTGCTAAGCCGCTTTTTCAAACTCCATCAATGCCGCCAACACCAACGGGTGCAGGACAGCGTCGGGATGTTTCGTTTGCCAGGCCATCAAGTCGCGATACATGGTCGGCGTCCAGAAGCTCTTGATGTGCTGGTACACGCCCCGCACCGCCACCGCGTGATCCGGCTCGCTGGCGAAATACTGGGCGATCTGGTTGGCCATCTTGATCAGGCTGTCAGAACTCATCGACGCACCTCGGCTTTTTCGGCATGGCGACGTTCCCTGAGCAAGCGTCCCTGTTCATCACTGAAGGCCTGGTAGCGCTTCTGCCATTCCGAAGGCTGGCTGACCCGCACGATCTCGACCGCCGTGACCTTGTATTCCGGGCAGTTGGTGGCCCAGTCGGAGTTGTCGGTGGTGATCACGTTGGCACCCGATTCCGGGAAGTGGAACGTGGTATAGACCACGCCCGGTGCCACCCGCTCGGTCACCTTCGCGCGCAGTACCGTCTGCCCGGCACGGCTGCCGATACCCACCCAGTCTTCGTCGACGATCCCGCGGTTCTCGGCGTCGGTTGGGTGAATCTCCAACCGGTCCTCCTCGTGCCAGGCCACGTTGTCGGTACGCCGGGTCTGGGCGCCGACGTTGTACTGGCTGAGGATGCGTCCGGTGGTCAGCAGCAGTGGATAGCGGCTGTTGACCTTTTCCTCGGTGGGCACGTAGCCGGTGAGCATGAAACGGCCCTTGCCGCGCACGAACTGGTCGATGTGCATGGTCGGCGTACCGTCCGGCGCGGCATCGTTGCAAGGCCATTGCAGGCTGCCGTGACGATCCAGTTCGGCGTAGCTGACGCGGGTGAAAGTCGGCGTCAGGCGGGCGATTTCATCCATGATTTGCGAAGGATGGTTGTAGTGCATCTTGTAGCCCAGGGCGTCGGCCAGGGCGATGGTGGCTTCCCAGTCGGCCTTGCCGGCCAACGGGTCCATCACCTTGCGAACGCGGGAGATGCGACGTTCGGCGTTGGTGAAGGTGCCGTCCTTCTCCAGGAACGAGCTGCCCGGCAGGAACACGTGGGCGAACTTGGCCGTCTCGTTGAGGAAGATGTCCTGGACGATCACGCATTCCAAAGCGGACAGCGCGGCCGTCACATGCTGGGTGTTGGGGTCGCTCTGGGCGATGTCCTCACCTTGGCAATAAAGCGCCTTGAAGGTGCCATCCAGGGCCGCCTCGAACATGTTCGGGATGCGCAGGCCCGGGTCGGGTTGCAGGGTCACGTTCCACGCCTGTTCGAACTCGGCGCGTACCGCTTCGTTGGAAATATGCCGATAGCCCGGCAGTTCATGGGGGAACGAGCCCATGTCGCAGGAGCCCTGAACGTTGTTCTGTCCACGCAGTGGGTTCACCCCGACACCTTCGCGACCGATGTTGCCGGTGGCCATGGCCAGGTTGGCGATGCCCATGACCGAGGTGCTGCCCTGGCTGTGCTCGGTGACGCCGAGGCCGTAGTAGATGGCCGCGTTGCCGCCGGTGGCGTAGAGCCGTGCCGCGGCGCGGATCTGCTCGGCAGGCACGCCACACACCGGGCCCAAGACCTCGGGGGAGTTTTCCGGCAGGCTGACGAAATCGCGCCAGCGAGCGAAGTCCGCCGCCTCGCAGCGTGCTTCGACAAAAGGCTGGTCAATCAAGCCTTCGGTGGCAATCACATGGCCCAACGCGTTGAGCATTGCCACGTTGGTGCCCGGACGCAGTTGCAGGTGCAGTTCGGCACGGGCGTGAGGCGAATCCACCAGGTCGATGCGCCGTGGGTCGATGACGATCAGCCGTGCGCCCTGGCGCAGGCGGCGCTTGAGCTGGGAGCCGAACACCGGGTGCGCGTCAGTGGGGTTGGCGCCCATCACCAGGATGACGTCGGCCTTCATCACCGAGTCGAAATTCTGGGTGCCGGCGGACTCGCCCAAGGTCTGCTTGAGGCCATAACCGGTGGGCGAATGGCAAACACGCGCACAAGTGTCGACGTTGTTGTTGCCAAACGCGGTGCGCACCAGTTTCTGCACCAGGTAGGTTTCTTCGTTGGTGCAGCGGCTGGAGGTGATGCCGCCGATGGAGTCGCGCCCGTACTTGAGCTGGATCCGGCGCAATTCGCTGGCGGCGTAGGTGACCGCCTCGTCCCAACTGACTTCCTGCCACGGGTCGTCGATGTGCTTGCGGATCATCGGCTTGGTGATGCGGTCCGGGTGCGTGGCGTAGCCCCAGGCGAAGCGCCCCTTGACGCAGGAGTGGCCGTGGTTGGCCTGGCCGTTCTTGTCCGGGACCATCCGCACCAATTGTTCGCCTTTCATCTCGGCGCGGAACGAGCAACCCACGCCGCAGTAGGCGCAAGTGGTAATGACACTGCGCTCCGGCTGACCGATCTCCACGACGCTCTTGTCGATCAGGGTCGCCGTCGGGCATGCCTGTACGCAGGCGCCGCAGGACACGCATTCGGAATCGAGGAAGTTGTCACCGCCGGCCGCCGCCACTCGAGAGTCAAAACCGCGTCCGGTGATCGTCAGGGCGAAGGTGCCCTGGATTTCCTCGCAGGCACGCACGCAGCGGTTGCAGACGATGCACTTGCTCGGGTCGTACTCGAAATACGGGTTGGAAACGTCCTTGGCTTCATCCAGATGATTGGCGCCTTCGTAGCCGTAGCGCACTTCGCGCAGGCCCACCTGCCCCGCCACGGTCTGCAATTCGCAGTTGCCGTTGGCCGCGCACGTCAGGCAGTCCAGCGGGTGGTCGGAGATGTACAGCTCCATCACGTTGCGACGCAAATCGGCGAGTTTGGAGGTCTGGGTACGCACCACCATGCCCTCGGTCACCGGTGTGGTGCAGGAGGCCGGATAACCGCGCATGCCGTCGATCTCCACCAGGCACATGCGGCAGGAGCCGAAGGCTTCCAGGCTGTCGGTGGCGCAGAGTTTGGGAATGGTGGTGCCGAGCAAGGCCGCGGCACGCATGACCGAGGTACCGGAGGCGACGCTGATTTCACGTCCGTCGATGGTCAGGCTGACCTGCACGTCGCTTTCGCGCGCCGGGGTGCCCAGGTCGATATCGCTGCTGGGATCGAAGATAGTGATCATTGGTCGGCCTCCGTGGTCGCCAGACCGAAGTCGGCGGGGAAATACTTGAGGGCACTGGCGACGGGGTAGGACGTCATCCCACCGAGGGCACAGAGCGAACCGTATTGCAGGGTGTCGCACAGGTCCTGCAACAACAGGGCCTGTTCCTGGCGAGCACCGGCTTCGGTGCTGGCGATCAAGCGATCCACCACTTCCACCCCACGGGTGGAGCCGATCCGGCACGGCGTGCACTTGCCGCAGGATTCCTCGGCGCAGAACTGCAAGGCGAACCGGGCCATCTGGGCCATGTCCAGGCTGTCGTCGGCGACCACCACGCCACCGTGACCGAGCATCGCGCCCATGGCGGCGAACGCTTCGTAGTCCAGCGGCGTATCGAATTGCGCAGGCGGCACCCAGGCGCCCAACGGCCCGCCCACTTGCGCGGCCTTCAGGGGCCGGCCGCTGGCAGTGCCGCCGCCATAGCCTTCCACCAGTTCACGCAGGCTCAGGCCGAAGGCGCGTTCCACCAGGCCGCCGTGACGGACGTTGCCGGCCAATTGGAACGGCATCGTGCCCAGGGAACGGCCCATGCCGAAGTCGCGATAGAACTGCGCGCCCTTCTCCAGGATGATCGGCACCGAGGCCAGGGTCACCACGTTGTGCACCAGCGTCGGCAGCCCGAACAGGCCTTGAATCGCCGGCAGTGGCGGTTTGGCGCGAACCGTGCCGCGCTTGCCTTCGAGGGATTCCAGCAGTGCGGTTTCTTCGCCACAGATATAGGCGCCGGCCCCGACACGAACCTCAATGTCGAAGGCGCAGCCGCTACCGCTCACGTTCGCGCCCAGATAGCCGGCGTCGCGAGCGATGCGCAGCGCTTCGTTCAGCGTACTGATGGCGGCCGGGTATTCCGAACGCACGTAGATGTAGCCCATCGTCGCGCCTACGGCGATGCCGGCGATGATCATGCCTTCGATCAGCAGGAAAGGGTCGCCTTCCATCAACATGCGGTCGGCGAAGGTGCCGGAGTCGCCTTCATCGGCGTTACACACCACATACTTCTGTGCACCCACGGCATCGCGCACGGTGCGCCACTTGATGCCCGCCGGGAACGCCGCACCGCCCCGCCCACGCAGGCCGGAATCCAGCACGCTGGCGACCACGTCTGCGCCATCCATCTGGATGGACCGGGCCAGGCCCTGGAAGCCGCCCTGGGCACGGTAGTCGTCCAGGGACAGTGGTTGCGTGATGCCGGCGCGCGCGAACAGCAGGCGCTGCTGGCTCTTGAGATAGGGAATCTCCTCCACCGGCCCCAGGGCCAGCGGATGGCTGCCGGGATCGCCTGCCAGCGCATCCAGCAGACCCGGCACATCGGCCGGTGTGACAGGGCCAAAGCCCAATCGGACGCCGGCGCTTTCAAGCTCTACCAGCGGTTCCAGCCAATAGAGGCCACGGGAACTGGTACGCAACACCGTCAATGGCAGCTGTCGACGCTCAGCCTCACAGGCCAACGCATCGGCCACCTTGTCGGCGCCCACGGCACGGGCCACCGAATCGCGGGGGATACAGAGCGTCAGCATGCGCCCTCCTCCATGCAATCATTGACCAACTGACGCAGACGCTCGGGCGTGATCCGCGCATGCAACTCCCCATCCAGCTCCAGGGCCGGCGAGCAGACGCAGGCACCCAGGCAATAGACCGGCCGCAGGCTGATGCTTCCGTCGGCGCTGGTGCCGTGGTCGTCCAGCGCCAATTGCTCACGCAGTTGCGCAGCCAGGGTCTCGGCGCCCATGCTCTTGCAGGACTCGGCCCGGCACAGGCGCAGGGTATGGCGCGCGGGCGGCGTGGTGCGGAAATCGTGGTAGAAGCTGATGACCCCGCGCACTTCAGCCTGGCTGAGATTGAGGGCGTGGGCGATCTCCGGGACGGCGCTGTCGGGAACATACCCGCAGCCTGCCTGGATGGCATGGAGAATAGGCAGCAAGGCACCGGGGGTGTCCTTTTCGCGCGCAAGCACGCTGTGGATCAACGGCAGGTGAAGCGTCTCATCAGGCATAAACGTACCTCGGCATCTCGAACGCCACCGCCGCATAGCGGCAGCCGTTCGGAGTCTTGGCTGCGGCGTCCGGTCCACGTCACGGTCGCGTGGCACATCCGATCGCCATTCTCGCTCTCCGGCCAGGTGTCTTTGGCGCACCTGATCCGGGGCATCCTCACAGCTTGCCACTCCCGGGGGTTGGCGATTGCACATGGACGACGAAACGTGTTCTGAAAGCGACTAGACGTGAAAAGTTGTCCTGCGTCCGTGGGAGGTCAAATACCCAAGTGATTGTAGGCGACCCGCAGCGATCGGTGGCGATTGGCCGTTTTCCTGACTGCCAGCGTGGCGAGTGCTTTGTTGAATCACCACATAAGGTTACAAACACAATATATATGTATCGTTTTACAGCTATCAATCTTGCCATCATTTAGGAGGACAACAACCTGACACCAGAAGGAATCCTGGAATGCTACACAAACAGCTTTTTACGTACTCATTACTGCTCTTATCACTTACAGCAAACTTTCATACCTTGGCAGAAGAATATTATTGGACGATTCAGCAGATCCCGGAACATCTTCAAGAGCGACAGCCCTCGCCCGAACTGGCTTGTAGATGGTTACATGAAGAGTATGAAGAAATCTGGAATTACACACCCGCGGTAGCCACGGAGGACGATCACATCTGGTATTGCCACATGATATATGGCAAGGATCCGTTAAACGACTCTTATGGCGCTGTAGCTATTCTCCGCAGCGGCAACACATGCAGCGAAAACCAACAATTCAATAAGATCTCAGGCCAATGCGAGACTCAAGGCGTCGACAGTGGCTGCCCCTTGAGCCTGGCGGGAAACCCAATAAATTTCGCGACAGGTTACAAAATACAAACAGAAAGCGATTACTCAACTGTGCATTCACACCCAAGCGCAAACCCACTCGATTTTTCAAGATTCTACAGAAGTGTTGATGGAGTATGGCGGCACAGTTATTCATCTAGGCTCAGCCTCGAAGAAAACTTGATCACGCTTATTCACCTTGATGGAAGTCGATCCTTTTTTGAAAAAAAGGGAACGTCTTATGAGGCTAGACCACCCGAAACAGGAACGCTCGTCTATCAGTCGGACCGTTGGAGTTATCACGCCCGCAATAATCGCTCACTTGAATTTGATAGCAACGGAAGGTTAATTGCGCTTATTAAATCAGGTAGCGCGCTGAGCATCGCCTATTTAGACAACATTGCGACCGTCACTGATGGTTTTGGCAACGCCTTAAAATTTACCGAGGACACGTTAAAACAGCCTCTTACCGTTACTGCGGGCGACGTAAGCATTAGCTACACCTACAACAATTACAAACAGCTAACCTCCATGACCAAAACCCATCCGACCCATACGGAGAATAAACAATACATCTATGAAGACCCGAAAGATAGCAGACTGCTGACCGGCATTGTTGATGAGCGCGGGGTACGTTATGCCACATGGACTTATGATGCTCAAGGGCGCGCCATTACGAGTGAACACGCGGCGGGTATAGAAAAAATCTCAGTCGGCTACAACCCTGACGGGTCATCGACGGTAATCAACGCACTGGGTAAAGAAACACGGTATCAATTTGAATTGATTCAAGGCGTCAAACGCATCAAATCCATTACAGGTCTTCCATCGGCCAACTGCCCCGATAGCAACTCAACTTTCACCTACGACACCCGCGGTCTGCTGACAAAAAAAACAGACAACAATGGCAATACAACCACCTATCTCTACAACGACCTTGGCCTGGAAACCTCTCGCACGGAAGCGAGCGGCACTTTTCAAGCTAGAACGATCACCACCGAATGGCACCCGACGCTGTATTCCCCTGTGCGCATCAACGAACCGGATCGCTCCATTCAATACACCTACGACACTCAAGGGCGCCAGCTCAGTAAAACAATCACTTCACGTTAATTCAGAAGGATCTGAATATGAACACATTGACATGCAAGGTTGCTCTGCTCGCTCTCGCTTTGTGCGGAACCATTACCACCCTTCCTATTTGCCAAGCTGCCGAACGTGGCTGGTCGTTCACCTATAATGCCCAGGGGCAGTTGGAGTCGTCAGATGGGCCCCGAACAGATGTAAGTGACATTACCCGCTATGAATACGATGCCAAAGGACATCTGGCACGCATTATCAACGCGCTCGGGCACACCACCACATTTTCCAACTTTGACGTCGCCGGCAACCCTAAGACAGTTGTCGATTCCAATGGGGTTATTACAAACCTGACCTATGCGTCACAAGGCTGGGTGAAATCGCTGAGTACCGCTACCGGCACAGTTCGCCTTGAACACAATGCCGTGGGCGACATCACCAAGATCATTCGCGCAGACAAGAGCTGGTCGACTTACACTTGGGACGACGCAAGGCGGCTCATCCGAGTGACCAATAACGCAGGGGAACAGATCGAATTTGATCTCGACCCGATGGGGAACCGGACTGCAGTACGGATCAAGGACAAGACCGGTCATCTGACCAAACAACATCAATGGGTGTATGACGAACTGGGTCGCTTGCTGCGTTCAGTGGGTGCTGCCGGCCAGACAAGCCAGACACAGTACGACCTCAACGATAATCCGATCGCGCTGACCAATCCCCGCAATCACATTCACCAACGGGCCTTTGACTCGCTGAACCGATTGGTGACGAATACTGACCCGCTTAATGGAATCACTCAACTTGAGTACGACGTTCAAGATAACCTCACGCAAGTCCGCGACCCACGTGGTGTAACCACTCAATATCAATACGACGGCCTGGGAAACCTGACGCGGGTGAACAGCCCTGACAGCGGCGCCACTCACTCCCAGCACGATGCCGCAGGCAACGTGACGCAACAGGTGGACGCGCGTGGTGTGGTCACGACTTTTACCTACGATGCGCTCAATCGCCTGTCCGCCCGCCGCTATCCGACGAACCCGGCATTGGACGTTCAGTTCCACTACGATTCGATTGCCGCAGGTAACAAAGGCATCGGCCGACTGACCGCCGTGGAGGACGTCAACGGGGTACTGAATTACACCTACGACGCCCAAGGCAACGTTACAGCCCAGCGGCAAACGGCGCCCGCAAACACAGCGACTCAGCCAGAACAAATCGGCTATGGATACGATGTCGCCAATCGGTTGAGCAGGATCGATTATCCAACAGGTTTCAGCATCGTCTACTCGCGTAACACCACAGGACAAATCAGCCAAGTACAAATTCGGCAGGGCACGGGGCAGCCGACCGCGTTCGCCAGCAACATCACGTATCAACCTTTCGGTCCGCTTAAAAACCTGACCTGGGCCAACGGGACTACGCTTCAACGTACCTTCGATCTGGACTACCGGCTGACCGCTCAAACCGTTGCAGGCCAGAGCAACGCCTATACCTACGACGGCCAGGGAAACATGACTCAAATGCAACGCGACTCAGTCGACAAGCATGGCTACAGCTATGACCCGCTGGATCGCCTGGTAGGAGAATCTACTGCTTTCAACCGGATGACTTACGTTTATGATCCTGCGGGTAACCGCACCCGAAAAGCGCTCAGCACGTTGATTGACAGCGAGTTGCGTGTCACCGCTGGCACGTCTTATCAGTATGGGGCGAGCAACAATCGGTTGACGCAGGCAGGCACCCACTCGGTAGACTTCGACGCGGCAGGCAACCTGACCGCAGACCGCGCCAATCGTCAGTTTTCCTACGACGAGCAGAATCGCCTGAGCGAAGTGAAAATCAAGGGTGCTGTCAAGGCTCGGTTCCGCTACAACGCTTTCGGCCAACGAACCAAAAAAATCACCTCTCAAGGCACTACAACATTTATCTACGGGTTGAGTGGCGAACTTCTTGGCGAGCACGTATTCGATAACCAAGGCAAGAAGCTGAGAAGTCAGTTTTATATCTGGCTCGAAGGGGTGCCCTTGGGCGGGATCAGTGTGAGCTACGGTGCAACGGGCGCGCCAGCAAACAGCGCCGCGTTCTACCTCCATAGCGACCACCTCAACACACCGCGAATCGCAACGAACGCAGCGCGAACCAAGGTATGGGAGTGGGTTTCCGATGCATTTGGTACAAAGCAAGCCAGCGGACAACTGGAAATCAACCTGCGCTTTCCCGGTCAGTACTACGATGTCGAGACTGGACTCCACTATAACTATTTTCGTGATTACGACCCGAAGACTGGTCGCTATGTGCAGAGTGATCCGATTGGGTTGGCCGGAGGGATCAATACCTATGGATATGTGGAAGGAAATCCAATTAGCTTTTTTGATCCATATGGCCTTGCCAAGCCAGACCTAGGCAGCGGGGTGGAATCGCACAATGGTGGCAAGGAGCATGTACATTGGGGAGATAAATCCAATCCTCGGGAAAATGCTGTCAACAGGGACGGTTCAATCAGACACGGTAAAGAGCCACCCCAAAAAATAAAAGACAAGATAAATAATAAGTTTAATTGGAATCTAAAAATTCCTTCCATGCTAATCCCGCTCCCCCCTGAAATATTAGATAGAATAAATCCTGAGCGCCTCCCTGACCCAATGGAGGGGATACCAACAGACTGTTAACATATCCGACCAAATCTAAATCCCCGAAGAAACACCAGAGGCATTCAAAATGATCTATATTGAAGAAAACAACTTCGAGAGACAAATAGACTTGATTTCCGCACTTGCAAATCAGGCACCTTTTGACTTAGTTGCCTGGCTGCATCCGGACTCCACCATCGATACCATATTAGGCGTCAGCGTTTATAAATCAACCACAGTAAATGCAGAGCCAGTTACCACTTACACAAATGACGTTATTGCCAGCTGCACTCAGCGTCTTCGGGTGACCGACGCATTAATAAATAACATTACCCAAGAAAAAAACATCATAGTAAAAAATTGTGACAGCCTATGTATCTATAGCCCCAAAAACCCTGAATGGCAAGCATGTACAATAGGTCACGAAGGAATGATATTGGTTAGAGACTTGGCTCTACTTAGTTATTTAAATTCCTTAGATTTCAATGCATCACTGCATGCGCCATCTTGGTGGTGACTCACCGACACAAAACATATAATGCGTAGAGCGCTACGATCCACTCATTCGCACAGAACGAAGCGCTCCACTATTGAACACATTGTCGACCGCCTCAATCTCTCACCGCCCTGGCGCTGGAACTATTATTGGAGGGCTATTGGTGCCGGTCTAGGCGTAGGACTGAATTGGTATCTTATCGACAAGTTACTAAGCGAATCCGAACCTGACGCAGAAGAAAAGAAAAAAACAATAGCTGGTCTGTCCGGAAAAAATGGAGCCAAGGATATCCCAAACTGGGCTAAAGGAGAAAGATCATTCAAAGGCGAATCTGGAAAAGATTTTGCTGATCGTCTTTTGGGCAAAAAATACGGAGATAATGGATACAACAAAGGACCCGCATCGGAGCATAATAAAATAAGGAAATGGGGTGATCGTGCGTTCGAATAATCCGACAACTATAGAGATCCCGTGATGAATTTTGTTTACATAGTCATACACACACATCAATTACCAGGTGGAAATGACGATATAAAGTTTATAGGCGTCTATGCGAATCATGCATCAGCTGAAGAAGCCGTAAAAAGAGCAAGCCTTAAAACTGGATTCTCGGAAACCAAAGATGGCTTTTTTATTGAAGGCTATCAGGTAGGTAAAGATCATTGGATGGAAGGTTTTTTCACCTATGTACCAGATGAAAAATAGACACTGAGTTTGAAGTGCCGACATTGATCGCCTAGAGGCGGATTGAACAAGCTGTGCAAGTCCGGCTTAACGGCTCTGAACAGAATAAACAATGATCAAATATGTTTTTTTCAATACTGGGGCTATTTTATATAAGTCTGATGATAATGGCGTATCCACATGCAAAAAAGGGCCAAAGTATTGTAGTGGCCGGACCATGGTGGTGCCTCTATAAGAATAGCTATAAAGAAAGCGCTGGAAATCTCTGCAATTTTGGCAGAATCATCCTAGGACTCGACCTAATCCTTCTTGCTTATATTTATTTATAGCGATATCAAAACGGTCTCTGCGTCACCGCCTCGTCAAGGGGCGGTCTTCAGAAGGTAAACCATTAACAGCACACTCGCTATTACCACAGTTATCGGCGGCGCTTTTGCCGAAAACTCCATAGCGACCATCTCATTACACCGCGCAGCGCAACGAACGCGATGCGGGAAAAGAAGTGGAATTTCAACTTTAAGGACAGAGGCAAGCTCTGAAGATGCATACTATCAATACCATTCTTAAACTGTCGAAAACACCAGCAGCACTAATTACTATGGTGCCTGTGGCTTCTGCTGCCATCGTGCTCGGATACCAAGAACCTGTGAATATTGAACGTATCTGCGAGGAGTCGCCACCCCTGCTAATAAATAATTTCAACAGCTGCAGCCATATTGATCAGACCTTGAGTTTCCTTGAGACGCAAGGCTACAAGCCTACAACTCTAGAAAGCTTAGAAAAAAACAGTGGCCTTCTGCGTAAAAAATTCTCCTTAAAAATATTTGAAGTACCCTACTACAAAATAGACAGCAACACCGGCACTGCGCAATTCGGCTTTATAAATGGACGATTATTTTCCATATCCTACTTTCCGAAAGCATCAGACACCGTATTCGAAAAACACCCAGCAAGTAAAACCGAGACACTGACTGTAAAACATCAGAGCAGTCACCAAGGATTGAAATACATATCATGGTCAAACAATTACCTTGAAACCTATATCACTTGGTGGATATCGAGATTCTCATAAGGGCTAGCATATGAGTTACTAAACGTTACGACTATGACTATGACTACTTGAAAGCCGTACCCGTGAAGCAGCGTTGCCTGAACGAGCAAGACATGCGCCGGATCCGCTCATTTGAACCGTCACTCACCCTTAATGGGCTTGGCGCAACGCATTGGCAACCAATGTAAACGCAGGCGAAGGTTGCCGCCGGCTGGGGTAGTACAGATAGTAGCCTGAAAATGGCGGACACCAATCTTCCAGCACGCGCACCAGCCGCCCCTCCTGAAGATGGGGTTCAAACTCCTCTTCCGGCAGGTAGGCAACGCCCAGCCCGGCCACTGCCGCCTGCACGATATGCGTCGACGTGTTGAAAATCAGCTGGCCGTCAACTCGCACGTTCACCTGCTTGCCTCGCCGCTCGAAATCCCAGACATAGAGCCCGCCTGATGTTTGCATGCGCTGGTTGATACAGCGATGGGTCATCAGGTCGCGCGGACTCCTGGGAATGGCGTGGGTAGCGAAATACGCTTGCGAAGCGACGGCAGCCATCCGCAATGGAGGGCCTATCGGAACGGCAACCATGTCTTTGTCGATGGTATCGCCCAAGCGCACGCCGGCATCAAAACGATCCGCCACGATGTCTCGAAAGCCGTAACACACGTCAAATTCGACGTTTACATCCGGGTAGTCGTGCAGCAACCCGGTAAGTTTGGGGAGCAAGGTCGTGCGCAAGACATGATCGCCGCAGGTGATGCGTACAGTGCCCGCGGGCTTGTCGCGCATTTCCGTCAGCATATCCAGCTCCGCTTCTATTTCATCGAAGCGATTGCCTATCGCGTGCAGCAGCCGTTCGCCCGCGATAGTCGGCGAAACGCTGCGGGTGGTCCGCGTCAGCAATCGGATCTGCAAGCGTGCTTCCAGGCCATTGATGGCCTGGCTCAGTGCCGATTGTGTAACCCCCAATGCCCCGGCAGCGCGCGTGAAGCTGCCTTCGCGCGCGACCGTGACGAAAGACAGCAGGTCATTGAGATTTCTTTTGATCATGGTGAAACACATCTAAGCCAATTGATTAGCCTTGCTTATAGCCTTGTTAAGCATTCATTAGCTAGTCGCATAACTGCACGTCGGTCACCATGTTCCCCATGAACAGGAATGAAAGCAGAACTGCGATGAGGGCGACCTGGCTTGGCTTGCTGGCTTCGATACTCGTGCTGGGCAGCTACTCGACAATGAATGATGCCGCGTCGGCATCTTCGCTAACGGAGAACACGGGCATGTGGATGACCGTCGGGGAACAACGCTTCGCCATCACCCTGTCCGACAACACAGCTGCCCGCGCGCTTGTCGCGTTATTGCCACTGACGTTGGACATGAATGATCTCAACCGCAATGAAAAGTACGCCACCCTCCCCCGAGCACTACCTACCCAAGCGAGCAAGCCGGGAACGATCCACAACGGCGATCTGATGCTGTATGGCGCGGACACCCTGGTCGTTTTCTATACGAACTTCGATTCAACCTACGCATACACACGCTTGGGGCGTGTGGACGACCCCGCAAGGCTGGCTCAGGTGCTGGGTCGGCGGGGTGTGCAAGTGACGTTTTCCCAGAATTGACTACTCCGCATCGATAGGATTCCCAATGAAAAAGATCATCGTTTTATTAACCCTTCTTGTCAGTTCGCTCTCAGCCATAGGAGCCGATATGTCCAACGGCGCAGATAACTTCTATACCAGCGACGACGTGACCGTACAGAAGGTCAATTTCAAGAACCAATATCAAATGAACGTGGCAGGCAACCTGTTCATCCCGAAAAAACTCAATGGCAAGAGCAGAAGTCCGGCGATTGTCGTGGGCCACCCGATGGGCGCAGTGAAGGAACAGAGCGCTAATCTTTACGCCACGAAAATGGCCGAAAGAGGCTTCGTGACCCTTTCCCTGGACTTGTCATTCTGGGGCGAAAGCGAGGGGCGGCCGCGCAATGCGGTTTCGCCGGATATCTATGCCGAGGACTTCAGCGCCGCAGTGGACTTTCTCAGCGCCCAGCCTTTTGTCGACAGGGAGCGGATTGGCGCCATCGGCATTTGCGGCAGCGGCAGCTTCGTGATCAGTGCAGCCAAGATTGACCCGCGCATGAAAGCCATCGCTACCGTGAGCATGTATGACATGGGCGGCGTCAATCGCAACGGATTGAAGCACTCCCAAACGCTTGAACAGCGCCGGGCTATCATCGCCCAAGCCACTCAGCAGCGTAGTGTGGAGTTCGCGGGCGGTGAAACGCTTTACACCAGCGGTACGGTGCACCAGTTGGATGACAATACTCATCCTATCCAACGCGAGTTCTATGACTTCTACCGCACTCCACGCGGTGAGTTCACGCCATCGAGCTCGTCCAAAGACCTGACCACGCACCCGACGCTGACAAGCAACATCAAGTTCATGAACTTCTACCCGCTCAATGACATCGAGACCATTTCGCCTCATCCGATGTTGTTCATTGCTGGCGCCGATGCGCACTCCAGGGAGTTCAGCGAGGAGGCTTACAAGCTCGCCGGTCAACCCAAGGAACTTGTCATCATTCCTGGCGCTGGCCATGTCGATCTTTATGATCGGGTCGACCTCATTCCGTTCGATAAGCTGACGACGTTCTTCCAGAGCAATCTGAAGTAATATCTGGCCCAGTCGAGAGACCTATCGATCTACCCCCGCTTAAGCTTCCTGAACACCTGCGGCTCCCAAACTCGCATCGCCAGCAACAGGGCAGTCCCACGTTTCTCTGACAGCGGCGCGGCCAACGATTCGTTGTGAAGCGCCGCCAGTTTGCTGCGCAACTTGTGGAGTTCGACTTGCAACTGGGCGTAAGCGGGCTTGGTCAGCATGCCATGGGCGAAATGCAGGGTTTCATCGGGGACGTCGAATCGGCTCGCCATGAAATCCGGCAAACCCTGTCGCAGGAAGAACCCTCGGATAGGGCCGTCCGGCAGCCAATCGAAATCCCGCGTTACCAGCAACCTGATGCGATTCCCCGCCTTCAGGTCCGCCAGCCCCATCCGCTCCAACACCAACAAATTTTTGATGCACTCGGCTTTTGACACGCAGTAGGCGGACACGATGTCTTCCAGTGACCAGTGATTCAGCGCACACACCGCCACCAGCAACAACTTTTCGTTCGAGACCAGTTGCGCTTCCTGTTCGCGCGTCAGCGTTTGCAGGCGTGGTGTCGATCGCTCAGCCTCCTGAAGCAATTCCGCCATCGTCAGGCCCAGCAGCTCACAGAGCTGGGCAAGGCGTTCGAGCGTCAGGCGACCGCTGGCCAACAGACGCTTCACACTGGGCTCCGACAGATCGAGCGCTTGAGCAACGTCGCGATAGGTCATGCCGGCGGCCTTGAGACGTTGTTTCAGGGTGGAGATGAGTTGGGTAATCTGGGTCATAAGTATTGATATCCGATACTGTTGGTATCAGCTTAGCGAAATTCCAACAATAAAGTTGCGAATTACGCCACCCCCTCCGCATGCTTGAAACTCAGATGAGCCAAGAGGTCAGCATGTCGATCAATAACGCAGCGCACGTTTCCCCAGCACTAGGCGGACCACCCACGGGTGATTTGCAGATTGGAGATATCGTGTTCATCCGTGTCACCGCCCGCCCTTTTCTGGAAGTCGCCAACGCGACGAACTCGTGGACGAACCATGTGGGTGTGGTGGTCGACGACCGTGGCGATGAGCCGTTGATTGCAGAAAGTACGTTTCCGCTTTCGCGAACCACCTCGCTCACCCGGTTTCTCCGTCGCTCCGAGCATGGACGCTGCGCCGTCGCGAGGCTCACGCGGCCCCTCACCGACACGCAATGCACGGCGCTTAAGAATGCCGCTGATCATCGGTTAGGTACGTTCTACGACACCGGCTTCAACATAGGTTCGCGGCGCCAGTTCTGCTCTCGTTTCGTGCGCGAGGTCATCCATGAAGCGACGAACATCCAGCTCGGCAAAGTGGAGACATTCGCAAGCTTGCTGCAAGATAATGCCAATCCGAATCTCGCCTTCTGGCAGTTGTGGTACTTCGGCCGAATTCCGTGGCAACGTCGTACCGTCACTCCAGCCAGCCTGCTTCGAAGTCCGGACGTGCGCGTCATTTTCGATTCCCAACTGAGTGACACTGCATGATCCGCGTCGCACAAACGCTTGTCCCTTCAGAGTCGGCACCCTGTCTCACCCGGCGCAGCCTGCTTCAGGCTGGCATGACCGGGATTGCCTTCGGCGTACTGTCCCCCTGGTCGTCATGGGCGGCACCTTCGGGCGTGCTGGTTAACGATGTGACACTGCTCAACCCGGTCTGGGTGAATCGCCTGCTGGCTCCGCGCACCACCGATGAGATACGACAGGCGCTAGCCCTATGGACAGGCCCGGTGAGCATCGGTGGTGGCCGCTACAGCATGGGCGGACAGATTGCCAGCGAAGACAGCCTGCATCTCGATATGCGTCAGTTCAATCAGGTCATTCGCTATTCGCCTGAAAACAAGGTCATACGCGTGCAGTCAGGGATGCGCTGGCGTGACCTTCAGACCGTCATCGACCCGGATGAGCTTTCGGTAAAGATCATGCAGAGCTATGCCAACTTCACCGTCGGTGGGGCGCTGTCAGTCAATGCTCATGGGCGTTACGTCGGTGCCGGCCCGATGAGCAACTCTGTACGCGCCCTGCAATTGGTACTCGCCGACGGCTCAGTCGTGGAAGCCTCTCGCGCCACAAATACCGACCTGTTTCACGCAGCCATCGGTAGTTATGGCGCGATGGGGGTCATCACAGAGATCGAATTGGACCTGGCATCAAACGTCACGATGGAGCGTCAGGTACACCACATGCCAATTGCCGATTACCCCACGTTCTTTAATGACCAGATCCGCGGAAACGACCAGGCAATCCTGCACAACGCCGATCTGGCGCCGCCCAACTTTGACCAAGCCACCGCCATCACTTGGAGCACCACGGAAGAAGCACTGACCGTCGAAGACCGACTGGTCGCACCGGGGCAATCGTACACGCTCGATCAAACCATCATGTGGGGCGTGGCCAGACTCCCCGGCGGTTCGGTGATTCGCAAGGATGTGGTCGATCCATTACGCTACCTCAGCCACCCGGTGGTACGCCGCAATTACGAGGCCAGCAGGGACGTCGCCTCCCTCGGGCCGATTGCTACCCGCAACAGCACCTACGCGTTGCAGGAATATTTCGTACCGGTAGCCCACCTCAACGCGTTTGTCATACAAATGGCCGATCGACTGAAGGCGCATGACGTTGATGCCATCAACATCTCCATCCGACACGCGCCGCCTGCGCCTGACTCATGCCTGTCCTGGGCACGGGAGGAAGTCTTTTCATTCGTACTTTATTACTGGCAACACGTTGGCGTGGCCGACCGCGAGAAGGTCGGCGTATGGACTCGCGAACTGATCGATGTTGCGCTCGCGTTTGGAGGCACCTACTACCTGCCCTACCAGTTGCATGCGACGCAACAACAGTTTTTGCGGGCCTATCCGGGTGCACAACGGTTGTTCGCACTCAAGGCACGGTTCGATCCGCAGAAGCGATTCCGGAACAAGCTTTGGGATAAGTATTACGTGGGGTAGCGTGACCGTGCCCCGCCAGCGTTCAAACTTGAGGACGCGCCGTCACGGTTTCTATGGACCTCGGCTGCCATCTCGCCACAAGGAACAAAAATCATCGCTATGCTACCCACAGATAGATGAGTCGGGTAACGACCCTTCTATGCGTATATCAAGGAGGATTGATGATGCGGGAAGCAACCACCGGACTCGAAAAACAGATTGAGATCGCGACAAAACTACTCTCTCTGTCGGCAAAAATCGGATTACTGATTGGCGGTACGTGCATCGTCAGTTATTTATTGAGCAACGGTCATTTCCCACAAGGCGTATCCGTTGGAGACAGTTTGCTATTTCTGGTCACGGCGTTTTGCTTTGGGCTGGTTTGTGTTTATTTTTCAGTCTCCGTCACCGCTGTAGGGATATTGCTTTCGCCGCTCTTCATACCGGTGCTTAGAGGTTTTGTCTGGCTACATGGAAAAATCACCGATAAAAAACCCATACTGGAATTCAAACGGCCCAAAATAACCTTCCTCTCGGTGTTTTTTGGAATATGCGGCGCTGCGACCATTTACTTCCTTACCCACAAAAGCCCCTTGGAACACATTCAGCTCATCCTCCTGCCCATTTTCCAGTTCATCGTTTACTCCGCCTATCTGGAACAGAACAAGAAAATAAGCGCAGCGCAGCCGTCGGCACCTGAAATCGTCGATTCCGAGCATCCTGAGCAGAATCCCCACGCCGAAATGAAACCCTTGAAGAGAACCAGGCTCGTGATCGCTGGGGTCATCCTCCTGACGCCCCTTCTCATGGGGGGCGTGACTTCAGACTTGCTGCAAGCGGCCATGAGCTTCGCGCAAATACGTATAGAAAGGGCAACGATTCTGGTGAAACCGCCTTACGCCAACCTGTTGCCAACCCCCAAGGACTCACCGCTGGAAGATTACAAAAGATTTGAAAATGCGACGGTGATTTTCCGAGGTGTTGGCATCTCGACGCTCATTGAAATGCACTCCGAGGGAACGGCGATTCGGTTGGAGATCCCGAATGACTCGATCATTGTCGAGCGCCGTGTGAAGCCCGTTGCCAAAGTCAGGAAAAATCCTGAGAAAACGGAAAGCTGATACCATCCGCACATTGACACGCTGAGCAGAACAACATGAATCGCCGCAAGAAGATAAACCAGTTATTGAAGGCTAACGCCAAGAAAGCCAGTGCCAAGCTGGCTCCCAAAAACAAGAATCAATACATCAGCAAAGCCGACCGATTGAAACTGGAAGCCGAATCCAGTGACGCCCCCCTCACACCCACGCAAAGCTGATCCACATCACCGGCCCCCTCTGAAGCGCTGCGCCAGAACCGCCACGCCTTGCTGCTTACTCAAGGGGTCTTGCAGGGCAACGACGGCCAATGACGCAGTCCAGACCACCGAAACCCCGTAATTGAGTCGCTGGTACAAGCCGAACAAATGACCGTCGGCAAATGCCATCGCCATCAGCATAACCGTCACGATGGCCAGGACTACGCAAATCGCCGAGAACATGGCGAACCTGGACGATGAAAGCAGCGACTTGCCAAGGAACGTCCACAGCGCCCCCGCCAGAGTAAGCGAGATGAACATCACCAGCCCCGCAAGATTGTGGCTTTGCTGCGAGACCGATGGTTGAACCGGCGCACAACCTTGGTCGCAGGAAAAATAGCCGGTCGCGAAGCTTGCCAAACCATGGACGAAAATCAGTACCGCGCTAAACAAGGCCATCGGCGATGCCTTGAACCGTCTCGCCACACCTATTGCGAAAAGCACGAACATCACACCCAGCGGAAAATTGTTCAGCCAAGCAGAGAAGCTGTGGGTTGGCGCTCCCGCGGCGCCTAGTTGGCTCATGGCTTGATCCAGATGGCTGTAGCCTGGATAGGCCCGCGCGGTCAGTGCGACACCCAAAAACAGCCAGAATGGAATCAGTATTCCGCAGCTTAGCAAAGCACGATCAATGGTTTTCATGTGGTGACACTCCGTGTCGTTGTGATGTCCGTTTGTGGGGTGATGTGAAAACTGGCATTGATTCAAGCGTCCACCTGCTCAATCAAGGACAGGGCGCAGGAAACTACGCTCATAGCTCAGAATGAATCGTTGTTCCGTCGCCTGGGCCACCAATTCAACACACTCCGGATCCTGTTCGGCTTTCCTTCGATAGTTTTCGTAGTCGGCCAGGCTGGGGAAGCTGAACAGGCAGTAGGCGATATTGTTGGCGCCTTCGGCGGGTAGAAAATAGCCGTGATGCTCTCCCCCCATTCGGGTCACCACTTCAATCCATTGGCGCGAGTAGCGTTCGAAAGCAGGGATCTGGTAGGGGTCGATAACGTACCGGACATGACAGGTGATCACAGGCTCAATCCTTTGAAACGGAAAAGACCAATTCTACACAGAGTACGATTGAAGTGGCCTCGATAGCTTCTGAACGAAGCAAGCAACGCAGCAGTCGGAGCAACAAGACCCTCGGCAAAGAAACCTGGCTCATGCCCCTACGATCCGCTGCCCTCGCTACGTTGTTCTCTTTGGCTGCCGGCACAGCAACGGCGGCGCCTGAACCGCTGCGCCTGGAAAGCCTGAAACGCTGCGGCGACCTGCTGGAAACCCAGCACCAGGACTGGTGCCTGACCGTACGTGGGTTGGGTGAGGCAACACCGCAGTTGAACCTGGGCGCAAAGGTCATACCCGCAGACACTCTCCAGCGCGAAGGGAAAAACCTGCGCGTGCGCCTGGACAGCGCCGACTACCAGAGCGGCCCGCTCTGGCTGCAGGATGGCCCGCGCGCCAGCAATGCCACCTGGCTGACCTTGCGCAACAGTCACGTACTGGCCGCCAGAGCGGACGAAGTGGCGAAGAACATGGATGGCCTGACCACCTACGTCGACCTGGTCAGCGTGCTGATCGAGGAAGACCGTGACGGCCGTCAGGAAGCCGAGCGCCTGGCCCGCAAGTACGGGGCAACGGTGGTCGGCAGCATCGCGCCACTGAATCTGTACCAACTTCGCCTGCCGGCCAAGGACTTGGTGCAGCGTGACGCCCTGGTGCTGCGCCTGGGCAGCGAGACCAGCGTGGACGCCGTGGTCATCGAGGAGTCCTCGGCCGAAGAAACCGAGCAAGCCGCAGCCCATCCTGAAGAACCGAAGAAGCCAGCCCTGGACTCCGACGAATGGGCCGCGAACCGCTTTCTCGACGCGGTGAATTATTACCA
The DNA here is from genome assembly GCF_000416195.1 of Pseudomonas sp. CFII68. Classification (NCBI taxonomy): domain Bacteria; kingdom Pseudomonadati; phylum Pseudomonadota; class Gammaproteobacteria; order Pseudomonadales; family Pseudomonadaceae; genus Pseudomonas; species Pseudomonas sp. CFII68. The sequence continues at coordinate 79,064 of NZ_ATLN01000025.1, read as the reverse complement.
ACGCCGCATCCCCAGGCGACAGCCGCCCATCCAGCCGCAACCGGTGCGCATCGGCCTGATCGAGCGCGATGTGGATTTCGACACGACGGATTTCGCCGACTACCTCGGCGCCTGCTCACCGCCGCGCACCTGCGTCTACGCCCGCGATGCAGACAAGCCGGACAACCACGGCACGACCGTCGCCGGCATCCTCGCCGCGCGTTGGGACGACAGCGGCAACACTGGTTTTCTCCGTGGCCTGGACAAAACCAGCGGTGGCTTCGAAGTCATCGTCGAGCGTAACTCCGATGCCGGGATCACCGCCAACATCGCCGCCTCGGTCAACCTCGTGGAGGACGGTGTGCGCGTACTCAACTGGAGCTGGGGCATCCATCGCGTCGGCGCCAAAGACGTCAAAGGCGATGACGTCGATTCGCTGCTGCGCTCGGGCATCGCCATGGGCGGGTACGAGGAGTTGCTGGAGGAGTTCTTCCTCTGGTTGCGCAAGGAACATCCCGACGTCATCGTGGTGAACTCCGCCGGCAACGGTGCCTCGTTCTCGGGCAGCGACGAATACCGCCTGCCCTCCTCCTTCATCACCGAGCAATTGCTCGTGGTCGGCGGGCATCAACGCAGCGAGCGCACCGGCGTCGCCGTCGACGACCCGGCCTATGCGGTCAAGCGCGCCTCCTCCAACATCGACATGCGTGTCGACATCACCGCCGCCGCTTGCGCCCACGCCTCGACGGCCAACGTCGGCCAGGACAGCGCCGTGCATTGCGGCACGTCCTACGCCACGCCCATGGTCGCGGGCCTGCTCGCGGCGATGCTGTCCATCAACCCGAAACTGCAACCCGAGCAACTGCGCACGCTGCTACGCCGCAGCGCCATGACCATCGGCGACAACCACGACTTCGAACAGATGGACGGCGAAGACCTCACTGCGCCCATCCTGCCGTCGGAACGCCGCTTCCAACTCAACGACAAAGACGTCGGCCGCTCGGCCCGGCTGGACATGCAAAAGGCCCTGGACCTGACCGCACAAAGCCGCGACCGCGTGCGTTGAGTCGGCGAGTCAGGGGGCCAGCCGGTAAGTGGACTGCACCAGCCCCGAAGGAAAGCTGCGGCTGGATACCAGTTTCAAATCCACGTCCCGCTCAAGCCCACCGAACAACGGCCGCCCCGAGCCGATCAACACGGGAACGGTGGTGATCACCATATCGGTGACCAACCCCTCGCGCAGGAACGACTGCACCACCTGTCCACCATCCACATAGACGCGCTGCACGCCTTGGCTTGCCAGCTCCGCCAGTAAATCCTCGGGGGCCAGGTTGGAGAAACGCAGCTTGCCCCTCAACGCCTCGGGCACTGGCGAATCGGCCAACTGTTCAGACAGCACCACCACGGGCCGGTCGTAAAACCAGGTGTCGAAGGTCCGCACCTTTTCATAGCTCCCGCGCCCCATCACGATCACGTCCTTGTCGGCGATGAAGGCTGAATAGCCGTGGTCTTCGGACGGGTCGTCGCGTTGTAGAAGCCAGTCGATGTCACCGTCGGCTCGAGCGATGAAGCCATCCAGGCTGGTGGCGATGAAGACGTGGGCGGTGGGCATTTTGGGGGGCCTTTGTTGTGGGATGGTATTGGCGGTTGGTGAAGGGAAATGTAGCAATTTAGATGCGGATCGGATATTTGATGAGAGGTCGGTTTCGGCCCAGACGCGGTCGTTCGACCAAGGGGCAATGCGGTTGACGGGGTGGCGTTTGATGTCCGCATTTTCGGCCATACGCCCGTCGGCGCACTCGCCTATTGAACCTGACTCAAGAGATTGATAGGGTTGCCTCTCTTTCAAAACGCCCTCCCGGTTCGCCGGGAGGGCGTTTTCGTTTTGGTTCCCCCGACCACAAAGGAACCATGACATGAAAGCACCCATTGAAATCAGCTTCGGAGCCGACGCCACCTTAGGGTATGTGCGGTACGGCAATGGCCCCACTCACGTGCTGGTCATGCATGACTGGCTGGGCGACCACTCCAGCTACGATGCCGTCATGCCCTGTCTTGACGGCCATGCGTTTACCTATGTTTTCGTTGATGTGCGTGGCTACGGGCAATCCATTGAACTGGCTGGCGAATTTACAGTAGAGGAGATTTCCTCCGATTGCCTCAGGCTCGCCGACCAGCTCGGTTGGACGCGCTTCCACGTGGTCGGCCACTCGATGACCGGGATGATCACGCAACGTATTGCGGCGGACGCCCCGTCTCGCGTCGCGAGCGCGATAGCGGTGTGTCCCGTTTCTGCCGCTGGCAATCGGTTGAGTCCAGAGGCCCTGGCGTTCTTTGCCAGCACGATAGAAGACGACGAGGCCCTTCGGCGGCTGTTCAAATTCGTGACCGGAGGTCTCTCCGATGGGTGGGTTGATCTCAAGGTCCAACAAAGCCGCGACACAGTCTCACCAGCCTGCCGGGCGAGGTACCTCGAAATGCTGGTCACAGCCAATTTCGTTGATGACGTTCGAGGCCTTGAAACACCGTATTTGGTTATTGTCGGCGACAAGGATCCCGGACTTGATTCCGCGGCTATGACACGCACCTTTCTGGCGTGGCATCCGAACGCAGAACTGCACGTTATCCCCAACTGCGGTCATTACCCGATGCAAGAGTGCCCGCCTTATTTCGCAACCCTTATCGAGGGTTTCCTGAAACGCAACACCGGTTGAGTCCACAGCCAAAAGCTGACACTGCTGTAATGGTTCGTTTAGCTAAATTAACGTGCGTATATGTTGAGTTGCTCAGGAAACAACTTCTCAGAACATCCAGGGTGGGCCCCGTTGTTTGAATGCCAAGGGGTGAACCGCGACAGCCGGAAACTGTCGCGGTCGGTTTACGTTTTAGCGATTAGCGTCGGCCAGGCCAACCTCAATGAAGCGCACGGAACTCTCCATTGCCTGCCGACCTTCTGGCAGCATGGTGGCGTAGAAGTGCCAGGCATGGAACATCGCAGGCCATACCTCCAGGTTGACGCGAACGCGGTTATCCGCCAAATGAGTTGCAAGACGCATCGCATCACTCAACATCAGCTCGTTCTCGCCGATCTGCACCAGAATTGGCGGAAGTCCAGTGACGTCCGCGAACACAGGAGAGGCCAGAGGATGATTGGCCAATGTGTCGCCCAAGAACGCCCTGGCCAGAATATCCAGGACAGGCTTGGAGTTCAGAGGATCCAAACCTTCACGATTGCTCATGGAAGCACCGGTGTGTTCAAGGTTTGCCCATGGCGAAATGGAAGAGCCAACCGCAGGCAATGGAAGTCCTTTGGATTTGGCCGCCACCATCACGCTGACAACCATCGCGCCGCCAGCTGACTCGCCAGAGAATGCAATCTTGTTAGCCGGGATTTTCTGCTCAAGCAACCACTCGTAGGCGCGCAATGTGTCGTCAATAGAGGCTGGGAACTTGTGTTCAGGGGCAAGGCGGTAGTCCGGCATGTACACACGAGCACCGAGCATCTTTGCGTAGTTGCCGCCGATGCCGTGATAGCCGTCTGGACGCCCAACAATGTAAGCACCGCCGTGGATGTACATCACTACTGCGTCGCTTTTGATCTCGTCCGGAGTGACCAGTGTGCCTGGCACGCCACCCATGTCGACTGCTTCAAATTTGACGCCAGCAGGTGCTGGATTTTGCGCGAGCATTTTTGCGTAGGAGTCGCGGATGTCGCTCATCTTTGTGGTGGTATCGATTCCCTTGAGAACGGGTACCAGATCGCTAAGGCTGTTAGCCCAGGTTTGGACGGCTGCTTGTACTTCAATGTTCATAATGACCTCAATTGATCGTTGGGCAACGGAATGGCTAATTGAGATGTTATGCTCATAATTGGGGAATAGGGTTCCCCATAGCCGGGTACTAAGCCGCCCGAACGTTGACGTCCAGAGGTCCCATGGAACTCCATAACCTGAACGATATTGCAGCGTTTGTAAGCTCGGTAAACGCTGGGAGCTTCACTGCGGCGGCCAAGCAACTTGGCCTTACTCGCTCGGCAGTGGGGAAGTCCATAGTCAGGCTTGAGGCTCGATTACAGGTACGTTTGCTGAATCGCACCACTCGTAGTTTGAGCATGACGGATGACGGCCAGGTTCTTTATGAGCGCTGCGTGGGCGTTCTTCAGGATCTGGACGACGTGGAGGATGCCCTTGCGTTTCGTCGTTCGACACCCAGTGGACGACTGCGGATGAGCCTGCCGGTTGCGTTGGGCAGACTTCATGTCCTTCAGCACATTGAGTGCTGTCTGAAGGATTGGCCATCCTTGAGCGTGGATATCACCTTTTCCGACAGGCTGGTCGACCTGATTGATGAGGGATTTGACTTGGCCATGCGCATCGGGCCTCCCAAGGAAGACTCTCGGTTGCTCACGCGCACCGTGGCTTACCAGCAAATGATTACCTGCGCTTCACCCAAGTATCTGGCTGAGCATGCCCCCCCCAAAACGCCCGAAGATCTCTTCGAGCATCAGTGCCTGCATTTCGTGAGCGGCGGGAGACTGCTTCCCTGGAATTTTCGAGTGAGCGGTCGCTCTTTGCCAGTTACTCATGGTGGAAGGCTACAGATGGACAGTGCTGAGTCATTGCACCAGTCAGCTGTCGCTGGCCTGGGTATCGCGACTCTTCCCTCCTACGTGGTTAACGACGATTTGAGGAGCGGCAAGCTCGTTCAATTGCTCGCAGGATATGCAGAGGCCGCAGAGCCTATTCGGGTGATCTACCCGAGCAAGCGGCACCTCTCTCCAAAAATTCGACTCTTCATCGATAAGCTTGTGGAGGCTTGGTCGCCTTTTCCACCATGGGAGCATAATCCGGCGGAAGGTACTCCTCTGTCTGCCCCCTGAGCGAAGCGCATGTTAATGGTCTGGCCCCCTTAGCGACAACACAGACAACCGCTGACCACCGGCTGATCAGGGTCGTTTTCGAGAAAGGTGACCACGACTTCCATGCCCGTCCGGGGCGGCCCCATCTCACAGCTCCAATCGACGGCTCCCTTCAGCCAACAACAACTCTTGTCGTCAAATCGATCTTCACGGTCCCAGGGGAACTTGACCTTGATCCTTCCAAAGCGCAGATCACTCTGGATCCCCTCGCCTTCTAAAGCGACGACTACAGCAGCCTGGTTGCTTGGCACCTGAGGTTTCTTGTGGGCCAACGGCGGACGATAGGGCACACTCCATGGAAGAACGATAAAGCGGTTGCGGTAACCCTGATGAAAGTCATCCTCGTTGTCAGTGCTGCCAGGGGCGATGTCCTCACTCAATACCTGTGGTTGCCTGCCTTCGTGGATGACCTGAGTCAGTAGCCATGGAGCGTTCCACTCCTGGCGCGGATGGCCTGAGATTTCCAGCACATGGCCACTGAGTAACCGAGTCTGGTCGCTCTGCCCCTCAGCTTGCCGATAGGCCGCATGGCGGCGCTCCATACTACGAAGGCGTATCTGCTTGCCGTGCTCGTGACCGGTGGAACGCTCCGGCCTGTGATCTTTTTCAATGTCCAGCTGTTGCTCGAAATCATAGTTGCGGTGCGAGGTACGACTGGTGAGCTGTCCCAAGCGCAGGTTGAGGCGCTTGATCAGTGGCTCGTTGGCCACCCTGTCGCACGCTTGTCCATAAGCAGTCGGGTGCCCCATCCTGGGGAAAACCGCCTGCTCATCACCAAAGACCAGCACATGGCCTTGAGCACTGTGTTGGAAGTGAAAGTGAATACCCTCTTCCTCGCACAAACGCTGAATAAAGTGCAAATCAGTTTCGTCGTACTGGGCGCAGCAGTCACGCTCAGGGTAGGTCGACCCGAGTTGAAACCGATAGGCGTCGCCCAGAATGCCGTGTTCTTCCAGTATCAAGGCGACGATTTTCGGCACCGAGAACCGTTGATAGATCCTCCGGTTGATGCGGTGGCGCAAGTAGGACAGGTGCGGTACGAGGGCCAGGCTGTAGCGCGTCAACCGCTGACCGTTGCGGCCGTGAGCGATGTGATAGACCCGTCCATGGATGCCGTTGCCCTTCGAGTCGAAGGTCAGAAAAGCCTCCACGTCGAAGAGGCTTTCGAGATCCAGATCGGACCGCTCATTAGCAAACTCCACATTGAAGAGGTAAGGCCTGCTGATTGCCTCTTCTCCGGTGAATGCGAGCACTTGAAAATCGTGCTCAAAACCGTCGATGGTCAAACTGAAATGCGTTTGATTGGCTGGGTTGAACATCCGCTGTTCTCTTTTTAAAACCTACTGTTCGCCCCACGCCCATGTATGAAATAAAGGCTTGCATCGAGCATCAGGCGACAAATCAAGTCAGATCAGACACCACTCTTCACTTTGGTCCAGATCCGCGTGCGGATCCGCTCCAGTTTCAATGGCAGTGGCTCAAGTGGAATAAGTGTAGCGATCGTCTTTTTGTCTGGATAAATCCAAGGGTTGTCTCGCAGCTTCTGCTCGACAAACTCAGCGGCATCTTTATTGGCGTTAGGGTATAGCGTGTGGTTTGAGGTCTTGGCGATAACTTCTGGTCGCATCATGTAATTAATGAACGCCATACCTTCTTTGGGATGGGGAGCATCTTTCAGCAAAACCAGATTCTCCGACCAGGAAAGCGCGCCTTCGCGAGGAAGGCTGTAGGCGATCTTGCGCCCGGTGTTGGCCTTCTCGTTGCTGGCCTGTGCAGCAAGGGCACCATTAGCCCATCCCACAACTGCACAGATATTGCCGTCAGCCAGGTCAGCATCGATTCTGGAGGAGTCGAAATAGAGGACGTAAGGACGAATTTTCAACAGCAAGGCTTGGGCTTTCTGGTAATCATCCGGGTTCTTGCTGTTGCTTGGGAGTCCCAGGTAATTCAAGGCAATGGAAATGATCTCACTTGGAGAGTCAAGCATTGCCACCCCACACGACTGGAGCTTACTAATGTTTTCTTCTTTGAAGATCAGATCCCAGCTATTGACCGGCGCATTATCACCCAACGCGCCCCTGACTTTGTCAACGTCATAACCAATGCCGGTAGTGCCCCATAGATAAGGTACGGCGTAGCGGTTACCAGGGTCATTGACCGCGAGCTGGGCCAAGAGCTCAGGATCGATGTGTGAAAAGTTACTCAGCTGACTACGATCCAACGGCTGAAGGACCCCCGCCTGGATCAGGCTTGGCAACACATTGGAGGTCGCCACAACCACGTCATACCCGGTGCGCCCAGCCATGACCTTGCTCTGCATGATTTCAGCGCTGTCGAACGCATCCATATGCACGCTCGTGCCAGTTTCCTGTTCAAACTCCTTTGGCGTCTCCGGCGCAAGCAACCCGAACCAGTTATACAGATACATCCCGGGCTCTACAGCCGCTGCTGATGTACTTATCCCGGCACAGAGAAGCGAGGCGGAAAAAATGGTTCGCAAATGTGACTTTCTCATGCAACATCCTTGTCAAGACGATATGCCCTCATGGCCATCGTTAACCCTGGCAGCGAATATACCGGGTGTTACCGAATAGTAAATACCTACGAATATTTACCCTTGACCTGCCAATCCCTAACCCTAAAGGGGTAGAAAATGCCGTTTGACCTCCATAGCCTGGCTTGGCATCGATCGATTGGAAAGCTGATCATGCAGCTGAATCGCCCAGATTTCTGGAGTTCACTTGTTCGCACATTAAATGAATATGTACAGATCGATAATTGGGTTGTATTGATTTTCAGCAATCAACACGTACAGGTCGTTAGTCTTCCTGAGGTAGCAGATGCGGAAGAGATTGACGCGTTCACTCATCGTTACGTGAAGGGGCTTTATCTACTTGATCCATTTTATATAGCTAATCGAGAAAACCCACAGAGCGGCTTCTTTCATCTATTGGATATTGCACCCGAGTACTTTCTTGAAACCGAGTACTACCACAAGTATTTTGCACAATACATTTCCATGGATGAAGCACAGTACAATGTCCAGCTCGACACCAATAGAACATTGTGCATTTCCATTGGCAGCAAAGTCCGCTTTAGCCAAGAACAGATAACCATGCTTGACATCATCAAACCGTGGGTCACTGCATTGATGCATCAGCGCATGGGTTTTGAAACTGACGTAGAGAAAACCCTGACTGAGCCGCCTCTGTGGCCGGAAACGGTCAATCAGCTTGGCAGCCAAATAACAGCACGCGAGAGTGACGTACTCCGTTTATTACTCAGCGGCTTCTCCAATAAGGAAATAGCCGGAAAGCTGTCCCTCTCGGCGGAGACCATAAAGGTTCACCGCCGCAACATTTACGCTAAATTAAATATCAAGTCACAATCTGAGCTATTTGCTCGATTCTTCATGCCCAAACAGAATATTCCCGCTACCCATTGAAGTCAGGGCTTCGGGCTGATTTGCTCGGTCATGCGCCTGCAAGCATCAAGTTCAGATTCTGCACCGCCGCGCCAGCGGCGCCCTTCCCAAGATTGTCAAACACCGCGGCCAGCAAAACCTGCCCGGTCTCATCATTCTCGAACACCGACAAGCGCAAATCATCGGTTCCGTTAAGCGCTTGAGGATCAAGGGACGTCAACGCTTTAGCTTCTTGCATCGACATCACCTGTACATGGCGCGTATCGGCGTAGTGCTGCATCAGACAGGCATGCAACTGCACTGCGCTCACGCCTGGCGCCAACAACCGGGTTTGCAAGGGTATGGTCAGCACGATCCCCTGCCGAAAAGCGCCATAGGCCGGCACAAACATCGGCCGCTCCGTCAGGCCACTTTGCTGCTGAATCTCCGGAATATGCTTGTGTGCCAGCCCCAGCCCATAGACCTGAAACGCTGACGCTTGAGCTGCGCCTGCTCCCTCATGCTCTTGCACGCCAACGCGTCCTTTTCCGGAATAACCCGACACGGCATGAATGTTCAGCGGGTAATCCCTGGGCACCAATCCGGCCTCCAGCAATGGGCGCAGCAGCCCGATCGCCCCCGTTGGATAGCAACCGGGATTGCTGACCCGCCGCGCAGCGGCGATGCGCTGGGCCTGTTGCGGATTCATCTCTGCGAATCCATAGGTCCAGTCTGGATGGGTGCGGTGCGCCGAACTCGCATCGATCACCCGAACGGCGGAATTTTCGAGGGTCGCTACAGCGTCGCGGGCGGCTTGGTCGGGCAAGCAGAGAATCGCGATGTCGCAGTGGTTGATGGCTTCGGCGCGACGTTGCGGATCCTTGCGATGTTCAGGGCTGAGTGTGAAAAGCCGCAGATCGCTGCGCTCGCGCAGACGTTGGTGGATTTGCAACCCGGTGGTGCCTTGGTCGCCATCGATGAATACAAGGGGACTTGCCATGGAATGCTCTCGGACATTGGAAATCAGGAGCCCAATCTTCAGCGACGCTCTAAGATAGGAAAAGTTGAATTTATAAACGATGAAATTCAGTTTTTCTGAACAAGGAAATCCTCATGCGCGAAATCAGCCTGGACCGTCTGCGCACGCTGGTGGCGATTGCCGACCTGGGATCGTTTGCCGAGGCCGCCCGTGCGCTGCACCTTGCTCCACCCACCGTCAGTCTGCATATCGCCGACCTGGAGGCGCGCGTGGGCGGCAAGCTGTTGTCACGCACGCGTGGCCGCGTTCAGCCTTCAGCGATAGGGAACACGCTGGTAGAACGCGCGCGACGCCTATTGGCAGATGCAGAGCAGGCGCTTGAGGACGTCGAACGTCAGGTTCAAGGATTGGCCGGGCGTGTGCGGCTAGGCGCCTCCACAGGGGCCATCGCACAGTTGCTGCCGCATGCGTTGGAGACATTGAGCCAACGCCACCCCGCGATCGATGTACAAGTCGCGGTGCTCACCTCCCAGGAAACCTTGAAGAAACTTGCCGAGGGCGCTTTGGAGGTTGGTTTGGTCGCGCTGCCACAGTCCCCGGTGAAGGGCTTGCGGATCGAGCCGTGGCGACGGGACCCGGTCATGGCCTTCTTGCCGGCTCGCTGGGAGTCCCCGGAGGTTGTGACCCCCGACTGGCTGTCCGCTCAACCATTGATTTTGAATGACGCCACCACACGCCTTTCGCGCTTGACTGCGGAGTGGTTCGCCAGCGATGGGCAGCAGCCTGCGCCGCGTATCCAACTGAACTACAACGACGCGATCAAAAGCCTGGTGGCGGCGGGATATGGTGCGACGTTGTTGCCCCATGAGGCGGCTACGCCATTGCTTGATAACAGAATCGTCATGCGGCCTTTGAAGCCCTTATTGTGGCGTCAACTGGGGATTGCCCACCGCAGTCGGGACATCGAACGGCCTACGCAACATGTGCTGGACGTGTTGTGGGAGTTGAGCGCGGAGTGATTTTGTCTGGGCATGAGGTATTCTGCGCGGCGTAAAACACGATCCAGGCCCGCGGCGTGCCGCCGTTTGTACGCCCCATTGATTGATCTAAAAGCGGCGCACCAGGAGGTCTGCATGTTGTTTGGACATCGGTTCGAGCGCACCGCGCAGGATGACCTGTACATCCACTCGCGCAATCTGGTGCAGAGCGCCTTCGTGCTGCTGACAGGCGCGCTGGCCTTCATCTTGCCGGTGGCGTTAGCCGTGTTTGTGATCGCTGATGAAGGCTCGCCCCTGACTGACCTCGATCCGCTGACTTCACTGCTGATCGTGCTCGGGCTGCTGCTGATTCCGGCACTCGGCCTCCTCCTGATGGTGTACACCGGCATCCGCGAGACCTTGCTGTTATCGCGACGCGACGGTGAAGGCAAGTTCCGCACTCGAAACTTTTTTGGGCGTCGCGAACGTGTGCATTCGGTCTTTAAAATCGATACCCCCAAATGCCTCGAACTTCGCCGCCGCCAAGATGGCGAGCCCGCCTACACCCAATTGTGGCTGGTGATGCGCGATGGCAGCGAACACCGCCTGACGACCGACAACGTTCCGGTAGTGCAGGGAAATCAACGCACCAACGTATGGCTGCGTGAGCTGGCCGACTACCTGAACGTGGCAGTACCCACCGAAGTCGTGGTGGGCTCGGCGGCGGGTGTGACGAAGGCAACCTACAGGCCTGCTCCAGCCCCAACCAGCGGTAAAGCGGTGAGGGAAGCCAGGCAGCGCAAAGCCAAGGGGCTCACGCCTGCCCATGAATCCACCCAAAAACTCGGCACGCCCGCACGCGCCCTGCTCCTTCTAATGGGTGTTTTCCTGGCACTATTGGAGCTGAGTCGCGTCATCGCATTGGTGCCTGCTCTGTTTGCCGGGCGGCTGCGTGTCGGCGGTCGAACGGGCACGACCACCTTCTACTGGGCCGAGCAACCGCTCACCTTCTCATTCAACATGCTGGTGGGCATGGCCGAGGTGTTGATCATCGGATTCATCGCCTGGGGTTGTCTGCGCATGGCGATCCGGGGCCGGATGAGCTCCAATCCCTGAAGGTGGTCAATTCGATCACCGCTCGGTCAGAAACGGTGAGCAGGAAGCTGTCCCGTCCATATGGTAGACCCTCGGTTCTTCCGAAAAATAGTCCTCCAAACCCATCATGAACATCCGATGGTCTTCACTCTCTTCGAAACCCGGCGTGTGATCCTCGAGTGATTGCCATCGTACGATCAGGTTGAATTGCTGGGGGGACTCAATCCCTTGCGCTAGCAGGTGACCGCAGTAACCCTTTGCCCGGGTGAGCAAAGGAGCAACCTCGGCAAATGCACGCCTGAACATTTCAATGCGTTCTTTGTGAATGGGGAGCAGAGCGATCTCATAAATCATGGCGTTCCTCGAACATGACTTGAACGGTTAACAGTACGCACTTACGCGATGAGCGATGGCTCGACTGCGATCGCGATTTTTCCTTGAACGCCGTTGTTGGGGCTCTCCAACCGGGCATGGGCGAGCGCAATGTCGGCAAGCGAATAGACAGCGCCCACATGTGGCCGCAGCTGACCTCGCGCGACCAATGTGCTCAACTCATCGAGCTTGCCGCGGTTCTGTCTTGTGAAAACGAAGTGATAACTCGCGTTCTTGCCCCAGGCCTGGACAAGGTTTTGTGGCTGTGCAATGTCCACGATCGAGACAACTCGGCCAAGCTGTGCCAGCGCGTCGGGGCTGCGCGACAAGGTATTGCCGCCGATGGTGTCGAACACTACATCCACTCCGCGGCCACCCGTTTCCCGCATGATGGCGTCGACGTAGTCCTCCTTTTCATAGTCGATGACCACATCGGCTCCCAGGCTTCGCACGAACTCAGCGTTTATCTCGCGCACGGTCGTGAACACCCTTGCTCCAATGGCTTTTGCCATCTGGATCGCCACATGACCGACGCCTCCCGCGCCGCCGTGGATCAGAATGCTTTCGCCCACTCTGAGCGCCGCACGCACGATCAGCGCTTCCCATACCGTCCCGCCAACCAAGCTCAGACTTGCCGCCTCTAGATGGCTTAGCGAGGGCGGCTTCTTCCCGATGATGGTTTCGGCAGCAACGTGGTACTCGGCATAACTGCCTGGCCCGTCAAATATTTGCGGGGTGTACCAGACTTCGTCTCCTGGAGCGAAGGTTGTCACGCCTGGCCCAACTTCTTCGACGACGCCCGATACATCGTGTCCGGTAATGGCCGGCAGTTGCACCAGGTCGGGATAATCGCCGCGTCGAACCTGGTAATCCAACGGGTTGATGGAGGTTGCGTGCACTCGGACCAAGACTTGTCCGGTGTGCGGTACGGGCTTGGGCACATCGCGGAGCTCGAACGATCCCGACCCGCCGAATGATTTAAGTACCATTGCTTTCATCGTAAAATCCTCGAATCTACAAAAAGGAATATCGAGATATCTCGATATGTTACGGTAAAAAAAACTACAGTTCTTTCCCTATGACCTCGGCAAGCGCGCTGATGGTTGCTTCATTGCGCTTGTAGTAGGTCCACTGACCGATACGCCGGACTTCGACCAAGCCCACTCGTTGCAGCGTTGCAAGGTAACCAGACACCGTTGACTGCGACAGTCCGATACCTTCTTGAATACTACTGACGCAAACACCCACCGTGAGAACGTCACCTTCATCCTGTGGAGGGAAGTTCTTTGCGGGATCCTTCAAGCCTTTCAAGATTTGCAGGCGTGTAGGGTTTGAGAGTGCTTTGAATATTTCGATCAAGTCCATGGCCCTAGAATATCGAGATTTTTCGATATGTCAATACGATGTTTCGCTCCCCTCCCGGCAACCCAACATCTTGGGCAGCATGCCAATAGAGCCATACCCACCACTCCACAGAACCCTCAAAGCCACCTTTAAATGGCAGAATCTCCTTAATTGATCGTTTTGGAGACCCCCATGCTTCGCGTGTTTGAACAAAGACTCGACCCCTTCCCGCCCGACGAGGTACCGCCGCCACCCGCAGGCCTGGCTCGGTTTCTGTGGGCGTGCACACGGGGCGCCCGCGGTTACATCCTTGCGTTTGCACTGCTCAGCGCCGCTGTGTCGATCTACGAAGCCTGGCTGTTTTCTTTCCTCGGTCAGGTCGTGGACCTGCTCTCGACCTGGCAAGCCGGTGGTGAGGCGGCGGCGCAGGAAAGTCGCGTGCTGTGGGGTATGGGTATCGTTATGGTGGCCAGCATCGGGCTGGTGGCGTTGCGGACCATGGTGCAGCACCAGGTATTGGCGATCAATCTGCCGTTGCGGCTGCGTTGGGACTTCCACCGCTTGATGCTGCGGCAAAGCCTGTCGTTTTTTTCCGATGAGTTCTCCGGCCGCGTCACCACCAAGGTGATGCAGACGGCGCTGGCCGTGCGCGACGTGCTGTTCACCCTGATCGAGATCGCCCCCGGCATCGGCGTGTATTTCATCGCGATCATCGCATTGGCCGGCGGCTTCGCCCTGAAACTGATGTTGCCTTTCCTGGCCTGGATCGTGCTGTTCGGGCTGGCCATGCTCTACTTCGTGCCCCGCTTGGGGAAAGTCGGACAGGAACAGGCCCATGCGCGCTCCTCGATGACCGGACGCATCTCGGACGCCTACACCAACATCACGACCGTGAAGCTGTTCTCCCATTCCAATCGTGAAGCGCACTTCGCGCGCGCGGCCATGGAGGATTTCAAACAGACCGGCTTTCGCCAGATGCGCCTGGTCAGCCAGTTCGAAATCGTCAACCAGGCGTTGGTGGTGGGCTTGATCATGGCCGCTGGCGGTTATGCGCTTTGGCTGTGGCACCAGGGCGAAGTCGGCGCCGGTGCCGTGGCGGCAATCACCGCCATGGCGTTGCGTATCAATGGCATGTCGCACTGGATCATGTGGCAAATGACCTCGCTGTTCGAGAGCATCGGCACCGTGCAGGATGGCATGACCACCCTGACCCGCGGCCCCAAGGTGCAGGACGCGCCGGACGCCGGGGTGCTGGTGACCTCTGGCGGCGCGGTCACCTTCGACAATGTGGGCTTCAACTACAACGGTGAACGCCAGGTGCTCGATGGCTTGAGCCTGAACATTCGCCCGGGCGAGAAAATCGGCCTGGTAGGCCGCTCCGGCGCGGGCAAATCCACACTCATCAACTTGCTGCTGCGCTTCTATGATGTCGACAGCGGGCAGATTCGCATTGACGGGCAAGACATTGCGCACGTGACGCAGGACAGTCTGCGCAGCGCCATCGGCATGGTCACCCAGGATACGTCCCTGCTGCACCGCTCCATTCGCGACAACATCGCCTACGGCCGCCCCGACGCAAGCGACGCACAAATCCGCCGTGCCGCGGCCAATGCCCAGGCCGATGAGTTCATCAGCCAACTGAGCGACCGCCAGGGTCATAGCGGCTACGACACCCTGGTGGGCGAGCGCGGTATCAAGCTGTCGGGCGGCCAACGCCAGCGCATCGCGATTGCCCGAGTGATGCTCAAGAACGCCCCGATCCTGCTCCTTGACGAGGCGACCAGCGCGCTGGATTCGGAAGTCGAAGTGGCCATCCAGGAAAGCCTTGATGAAATGATGCAGGGCAAAACCGTCATCGCCATTGCTCATCGACTGTCGACGATTGCGGCGATGGATCGACTGATTGTCATGGACGATGGACGCATCATCGAACAAGGCACCCACGCTGAATTGCTCGCCAAGAACGGTATTTATGCGCGGCTGTGGCACCATCAGAGTGGTGGGTTCCTGGGTGAGGATCGGTGGGTGCCTGAGGCTATGGATCAGGTGTGAGCGTGGATGGCCTGGGGTGATCCGCAAATGGGTGCTTTGGATCGTGAGCTGTCCTTCACAACGGGCAGCTTTCGGCCAGAAGCTGACGGTCGTGGTAGAGGCCCCATTGCCGAGATCCTCCATTTCTGCCTACCGCTTTTGTGCGGGTTGCTTTGATAACCGTAGTAATCGCTCCCTGAAAGCAGTCGCCGAAATGAGAGCCATAATCAGTGGCCAATTCAACTTGGTAGAGCCCTGCTCGAAAAAGACAGGAACGAAACGAGCCTTTCCACGCTCCCGATTCTTGGATATTCTGCTAGCTAAACAAGCCATTGATGGCACCTAACTCGCTTCTATTAAAGGGTATCGTGTGGCAAGCCTAAAGGTTTTTATCTCATCAACCTGCTACGACCTCCACTCGTTAAGAGGGCAATTGCGAAGCGTAATGTTAGGATTTGGTCACGAGCCCATTATGAGTGACCAAGCCGAAGTTATTTTTGACCCTCAGATTCATACTCATACGAGTTGTCTTCGAGAAGTTAAAAACTGCGACGTAGTGGTTCTTGTTGTTGGCTCTCGGTTTGGAGGAACCATCATCCCAAAAGCACTCGAGCAGATAGATCTTGAAAAAATAGCTGATATGAGTCGCTCGGATAGATTTGGTGAGGGTGGATACAAGATTTCAATAACTCAAGCGGAGATTTTACAAGCCATACAACATGGAATCCCAGTATTTGCTTTTGTTGACTCAGGAATCATGAGAGATCATTTAACCTACGAGAAAAACAAAAACAAGGACATAATTAAAGAGATTGAATTCTCATCGATAGATAAACCGGAAACTGCCGCTTATATTTTTGAATTCATTAATTTTTTGCGATTAAGGAACGAAAATAACAGTATTTTTGAGTTTTCAAGATTTGAAGATATTGAGATCCAGCTAAAAAAACAATGGTCAGGTCTTTTTCAAAGACTGCTGAGCGAGCAGCGCTTAAAAACCACTGATGGTAGAAGCATTGACCTGCTTAGCAGCCAAATCGCAGATCTGAAAGCTGCCGTGCTAGGTTCCATCTCTAGTGGCGAACTGAAAGAAACTGCCAAAGGAGCGATTCGCTTTCGTACACTTGTTGACTTTACGTATAGTCTGATAAACGAAATAGCGCCTGAAAAATTTGACACCTTGATTAAGTCTACTGACTCACTGAAGCAAATTTTATCTGAGTTAGGCATTGCCAATTTTGTTCAGCCGGATCGGACAAGGGATAGATTCTTCGCAAACAGCTCTATTCTAATCAACACTAATGGCACATATTTTCGGGTGCGAATCCCTTTGCATCGAATTTATCGCCTCCAAGAAGAATGGAATGACTTCAAAGAACTAGGGGAAGAGGCTAAGTCTGCGATCATCAATGCAATACTTGATAGTCGGACTGGAAGAGCAACCCCGCTTATTATTCACTTTAATGAGCCATATATCGAAGACAATTCCGGGCCATCTGATGGCGTAATTGATGTTCGCGACCCAGAGGTATCTTTTCTGGACTACGTAAGCACACAAGATGCTCGCAAAGAATTAATTCACAATTTATTGATTTCATTTATTGATTCCGATCCAGTTATGTCAAAGATCAGTATGGAGATACAGGTTCGGGCGGAAGAGGTTCTTGTAATTAAGAAAACAGGCGAAGAAGAAATGAGATTTACCTTTCCCTATAAAATATTTCAAGGAACTGATGTAGCCACTGTTGTAGGCTCCATAATAAGTCGAATGAAGATTGCCATGTTATAACTGCGAATTAATCGATTTCGCCCTGCTCGACAATTGACTATCTGTTCATATTCAAGAGCTACACCCCGTGGGGCGGCCTTTATCCAATAGCATCAATTAAAAAAATGCAAAAGCGCTCACTAGGAATTTGGCAGATTCCAACGACAGTTTTGAAATTTAGAGCAGGCCTGTGTAGAAGTCTTGGTGTGATGACTGCTTTGGGTCGATTGTAGCCAGTCGCGAAAGACCCGAATCGACCCAAGCTGGCGGTCGTGCATATTCAAGTCCAGGCCGATAGCTATACTCAATTCCGAAGCGCAGTTGGTGACAGGATGTCGGATATTCATGAGCTCGTTGCAGGCACCAAGTCGCCTGCATTTAGGTATGATTTCGTGAAACTTCACCTTCTTGACGGGGAAAACTGCTAATGCAGCAGCTGCGTAAAGACAACCACTACGTCCCCAAGCTCTACCTGAAACAGTGGGCGCATGAAGGTCAAATTTCTACTTACCGATTATTGGTTCCTAGCGAAAACGTTCCCCTTTGGAAGAAGCAATCCCTGAAAGGAATTGCTTACCATCAGCACCTTTACACTTACCTGGCGGGTCAAGAGGAGACGGATGAGTTCGAGCGCTGGCTCGACAGTGAATTTGAGAGTCCTGCAGAAGAAGCAATACGTCGAGTTGTTCGAGAAGATCGCATGTCTCCCGAACAATGGAGAAGGCTGGTACGTTTCGCGGTTGCTCTAGATGTCCGCACCCCGGCTCGCCTTAGGGAGTTCTTGCGTCGCCAGAACGAGACATTGCAGACATTGATGAATGAGACTATGCAGCGCTCTGTTTACATAATGGAAGAAGCCGCTAGGCGAAATGAGTCACTACCAAGTCCTTCGGAGGAAAGCGACGCCCTCTCGCTCTTCAAGATATCCGTTGAGGCTCTACCAAGTGGAGGCGGCCAAGTTAAAGCGGAAACCATTATTGGAAGGCGACTGTGGATTTGGCAGATGAAGCACGTACTTACAAAAACGCTCGGCCGCTTACCTGCCCACAGGTGGACTATCTTGCATGCTCCCGCAGGTGTGTCTTGGCCCACATCTGATAATCCGCTGATACGTCTTAACTTTCAGGATTCAAAGAACTATGACTTTGGTGGCGGTTGGGGAATCAAGAACGGCGACATACTCCTACCTTTGAGCCCAAAACACCTGCTCTACACCTGCATTGGTAACAAGGTTTGGTCGCGAGGCACTTCACCTGATGTTAAGACAGCCGGGCTAATACGAAAGATCATCATCGAGCATGCGGATCGCTACGTGTTCGCTCAAGAACCAGGTGACATACACTTGATTCGACCCAGACTAGTTTGCCCAACGACCTTTAAAAATGAGCTGTCCGCCTGGGAGAACTGGCATCCTGAACAGTGCCAAGCTGAAAGAGAACTTCAGAGCTGACCAGAGTCGGGCAGAGCTCAAAAGATCTGTTCGCACCCTTCACGCTTGGTACCTGAAACTCGTAGCGGCGACCGAGCCAAGCAGTATAATTGTTTAAGTCTTATATGGTGACCCCGCATGCTGGAATTTTCCCTAATTACCGAAAAATACCAGCCGTCCTACATTGAGCATCATTTTAGCTCTTTGGAAGGGCTGCACGCATTTTCGACCACGTTTTTCAAAGATGTCGCAGAAATTTATGATGCGCTCACGAGGGTGCGTAACATCCAGCGCAACCCCACAGGGTATTCGATTAACGACGCTCCTATCCTTGGACTTTTGGTCCGAATATCCAAGCTGCTCAAGGAATGTGTGAAGTACCACGAGCAGGACAATGCCGAGGTGATCGCAATTTTTGAGCGTCCCCTTATCGAAGCGACAACTCTCGCCAGCTATCTAATGCTGAATGGTGATGCAGTGATTGCTGACTACCGAAAATGCTCTTACAAAGATCGGCTTAGACTTCTCAGAGAACTGGAGGAAGGTTCCCCGTTCTTCCACACAAAAGCGGGTAAGCGTTTACTAGCCGCAGTCGTAGAAAAAATGGATTTTGAAGGCTTAACAAAAGACGATTTTGCAGAGCAGAAAAAAAATAGATGGCGTTTACAAGGCAAAAGCTTCCGCAGCATTTTCGCTGAAATCGAACACGATGATCTGTATCCCGCCACCTACGGCATGATGTCCGAATCAATTCATGGTTCTTGGAATGAATCTATGGATTGGGGCTTGGTGCGAAATGAAGACGGCACGTTTTCGGCCTTCACTGATTACCACCCAGCCGACATAAGATTCGTGGCTCCGATTGTAAAATTTACTATCAAGCCTTTCAGGCTTTGGCTCCAGCGGATCGATGTTTCAAGTAGTGATCTTCAGGACACGGTAGATTGGATTGAACGGGTTAACAACCGTCTTTTCCTCACGTTTGATAGCCTATATAACGGCGAATACGACGCAAAGACCAGCAAACAAATTTAGTGGAATGGGCTCTTTCGCCGACCTCGTTTTAGGGGGGATGGAGGGACCGCTTTTGGCCGATAGCGACGAAGCACCTGGACGGTCCCCCCTGCCCTCCCGCAACGTGGAGGACATGTCGTGCACGCCACCATCAACCCTGGAACAAGGGAAAGCTCGTCGAACAGAAGGCCCCGCTCCGCCCCAGAGATATTTGGGCAATCCGGGGCAGGTTTCAGCTAGCAGGGGAAAACACGAGATCTCGCTCTCTTTGATTTGGCAATCGACAGCAAGCTACGAGCCTGTGATTTAACCAAGCTGCGGGTACGAGACATAGCACACGGGGCGCACGTGTTGTCACGAGCCATCGTAATGCAACAGAAAACCCAGCGCCCAGTGCAAATTGAAATCACCGTACAAACCGTGACGCACTTGTAGACTGGATACATCGGGCAGACCTCAGTAACGAGGATTTTTGTTCCCGAGCCGGTTGCATGACATCGTAGAACGAGGGCGATTCAAGGTTTGAGCGCACCGTACGACGGTTGCGACTACACCGTCGCTCTCTGGCCATATGGAGCCAGTTGGATGCGCCTAGAAAATCGGGTGCGATTCACACCTAGAGCATTCCTCCAGACAATCGTGATTTCGTTTCCTTCCCTCTCACGTATCATATCTGGCCTCGCAAACGCGGAAACCACTCTTCATCAAGGAATAGACCAACGTCATGCTATGGAAATCCAATAAACCCACCGCCGTTTTTGCTGCTATCGCCATTTCAACACTGCTTGTCGGATGCACCACGGGACGTTATGACGGCACCCGCCCGCCGGACCCGACCAAAGCCATCATCGTTGGCTCCATTACTGAAGGCTTCCTGACGCAACCCCATGGCCTGATGGTGCATATCCGAAAAGTCGGGGAGCGATACACTACCGTTCCGTTGGCCACCTTGAATGCCGAAGACGATCAACCGTCTCCAAACCGGCTTGGCAACCTTTTCATGTACGAAGTGCCAGAGGGCGACTATGAAATTTACCAATGGAACTACGAATATTACCGAGGCGAAACGGCGCCCCGGACAAACCCGGTGATTTTCAGCGTGAAAGCTGGCGAGACCGCCTACATCGGCGACTTCTCCGCCAATGCCCTGACCTTCTGCCTGTCTAACGTCAACAACGCGGAAACGACTGTAGCCGCCTTGAAGCACAAGTACCCGGTGCTCGATGGCCGCACCGTACAGAATCTGACATCCCGGACGGCGTTCGAGCCTTGGCCCGATTCCGATGCTCGCGATAACGGTAAAGGTCTTTGCAAATTCTGAGGCAAGCCAGCCATTCTTAAGCGATAACCCCCTCCGGAGCCCGCCATATTTTCAAGCAAACGCGACAGCGTAAGTATCGAACGCTGACTGGTTCCGGCCAAAAGCAATGGGATGGGTCGTTTTCTGCCTATCGCGACGAGCAGAAAACGGCCAATAGCGGACCTAGGAAAAATTTACCCTAAGCAGCCGTTGGCCCCAATGCCAACGCGTATGGCATTTTTTGTTTTTATACCGCACATTTAGCGAATGGCGTCTTCTCGCGATCGCATTGCCAGTCGCAGTGTTTGAGGGAATTAAAGTGACACGTTCAGCACGTAAGTTGGCCTCTACTTTAGTTGTTGCATGTGCCATCACAATCGCGCTTCAGTGCATGGCGGAATCGACTCCTTCTAACGTGGAATCGCTAATTATCGGCGCCAACTGGAAAGAGGCATCGCGGGCGATTTTCCTGGAAACCAAGTCGGTGGACCGTTTTGAGTGGACCATCCCCACAGGACAGGCCAAAGCTGGCTTTCTCGAAGATGCCCTCGATACGATTGCTGGCATGCCCCCGAACACGCAGCCTGGAGCACTTCTGGCACTTGTTGTCGATGTCCCATCAATTTCGCCGGAAATGAAAGCGGGGTTGGTTCAACGGGCATTAGATGCAGCCAGTAAAATTTCTGGAAAATATGCGAACTACCTGAAATCCGGGGATTTTACCAAGGTCGCACTTTTCTATTCTCGGAACGGTGCAGAGTCTGAAACCCGAGCAGTCTTTGAAGAAGCGCTAAGAGCCGCCGAGAGCGGTATAAATGAAGAAGGTAGTGGTGGATACCGACAGGTTACTGAAGCCATGGTACGCGAATCTACTGGTAACCGGGACTGGATGATTGCGTTAGTAAAGCAACACCTTCAGCGCACAGAGAAATCGGCCAAATCTGCATTTGCCTATCGAGATCTAGCCCAAGTCGCAGTACGGCTTCAAAGAAATGAACTGGCCATAGACCTCATTGAGCTAGGTATCTTATCAGCGAATACTATCAACCAAGCTCCTATGCAGAAGTTGGCGCTTGAGAGTTTGGCTAGTGTTGCAGCAGAGGCGGGGTACACCAAGAGGCTGCCAGAGAAGTCTCCGTACGCAGTTGCCATTCAAGAGGCAAGGTCTGGTAATCCGCAAAAGGCTTACGCGATTGTTTCAGGGCTATCATCGAATCTATACGTTGACCATGCATTAGACGCCTTCAAGAGCGTGTTCGAAGATGCGGTGAGACGGGGAGACCTGGCCACGGCGCTCTATTTTGCCGAGCATCCGGTGAGAAAAATTTCCTGGGTAGAGTCCAATTTCTGGCGACAAGTTGCTGAGATACAGGTAAAAAATGGAGTAAGAAAGGATGCTGCGGCTAGTTACCACCGGGCAGTACTAGCGATTTCAAATAGTCCGGAAAAAATTCGTTACTTTGAGGAAGTAAAAGCAACGGTAGCTCTTGCGGAGTCCATGCGTCAAAACGGGCTTGATGCGGAAGGCGGTAAAGCAATCCTTGATGCTCTGGCCATGATTGACCTGATTCCAGAAAGACTTGCAGATGACCGTATCAAAGCATGTACGTTACTTTCCGAAGCACTTTGGCGCAGTGGAATGTACGCCGAGGCGAAGCAGCAAATTCTTCGAGCCTACCGGCTCGCTAACAGTTATGGAGGCAAGGCGGGCTCGGAGAAAAGTCGTCTACTTTCCGGAATAGGACGAGCCACCTCGACATTCATCCCCCAAGCTGGTGAGCAGTGGGTGTCAAACAACAATCAGAAGAAGTCAAAATAAAGTTCGTCATTCGAGGGGAGTCCGCACGGCCGCTTTCATAACAAGCGTCTGACCGCTTAGGGTCGGAAGCAGCCCTTCGCTTCCGACCCGATCCATCTTGGGAAAAATGGAATCTATTCCACCGAACGCTTACCTAGGGTCGATGACATCCAGCGCCCGGTTTGCCAATAGCAGACCTAGTTCAATCAATTGTTGCAGCCCTAGTGCAACATGCCGTCGAGAATCCTCCAGATCGAACGCTAAATCGTTGGCCATGGCATTGGCGGAGGCTAACGTTTCGCTGAGGTTGGCCAACAGGCTTTCAGCATCGACGCCCTCCACGACGGTGAATAGCTGGTCCGGAGGTGGCTTCTTGTCAGGCTGGGCGGGTTTGGGGTTCAGATAGGAATCGATGACACGTTCGGCGTTGGCGTCGGCCGCGATGTCCAGGTGCAGCGGTGGAACAGGTGGGTCGGGGATGAGTTTGTCCATATGGACCTCCTAACGTCAGTCGGATCCGCCACTGTTCGCGACTAAACGAAGTGGGGTGGCGGCTGTGCGCAGGTTAGTCGACCGGGACGTTAGGAAACCGGCGCACTCGAAAGTGCCCTGCGCACAGCCACCATAAAATCAGCGAGAAAATCGTAGCCTGACTTCAAGGAGACCTTGCGCCTAACGAGATACCGAGCGACTAAACCCGACCGCTGAATTGGCAGCGGTGGACAAAGACTAGGCACCGAAATCAGCAGGCGCAAGGGACTGGAATTTTCTAGGAAATGTCCTGCAAGTCAATGGGCAATATTCGCTCCGTCGATTCCTACGAGAAGCTCGTACAACCCTTCCACCACCGAAACCCTGCGCTGCGCGACGGGTGCGATGTGATTGGAAGACCACAACCATGGCTCAGCCAATTAATACAACAGATGCCATAATCCAAGCCTGCTCATACCTGAGACGGATCAATGACCACCGAACGCTACGACCAACTCGCCATCTTCGCCGCCGTCGCGCAGGAGCGCAGCTTCACCCGCGCAGCGGCCAAGCTGGGCATGTCGCAGCCGGCGCTGAGCCGGGCGATGCGTCAGTTGGAGGAGCGGCTGGGGGTCAGGCTGTTGTCGCGCACCACTCGCAGCGTTGCCCCGACCGAAGCCGGCGAACATCTGCTGCGGGTGGTCGCGCCGCGGTTCGAAGAGATCGATAACGAGATGGCGATGCTCAGTGCGTTTCGCGATAAACCGGCGGGTAAATTGCGCATCACCGCGGGCGAGCACTCCGCAATCACGATCCTGCAATCCGTGCTCGCCAGGTTGTTGCCTGACCATCCCGATCTCAATATTGAAATCATCGTCGACTACGGGTTTACCGACATCGTCGCGGAGGGTTTCGACGCCGGTGTGCGGCTGGGTCCACAGGTGGCCAAGGACATGATTGCCCTGCGCATCGGCCCCGACATGCGCATGGCGGTGGTGGGCTCGCCGGCGTATTTCGCCCGGCATGCCAAGCCGGTCATTCCAGATGACCTTACGGCGCACAATTGCATCAACCTGCGCATGCCGACCCATGGCGGCCTTTATGTCTGGGAATTCGAGAAAAACGGGCAGGAATTGAAAGTCCGGGTAGAAGGCCAACTGGTTTTCAACACCATTGCGATGCGCCTGGAGGCCGCGCTTCAAGGGTTGGGGCTGGCCTTCATGCCGGAGGACCTGGTGCAGGACGCCGTCGCGCAAGGCCGGTTGATTCGGGTGCTGGAAGATTGGTGCGAGCCGTTCTCCGGCTACCACCTCTACTACCCCAGTCGCCGCCAAAGTTCACCGGCCTTCACGTTGCTGCGCGAAGCCTTGCGTTATGAAGGTTGACTGGCCTGGACGGTGTCCAACGCGTCACTGGCACGCTTGGCCGCGGCGGCGTCGCCCTGCTCGCCCAGTAACTGGATCAACTGCCGCAACTGGGCAGCGCTCAAGCCGACTCGCAGGCTGGCGGCCATGTGCGAGCGCAGTTGCGACTCCACGCCGGGGGTGACCGCCAGCGCGGCGACTGTCGCCAGCTCACGGCTTTGCCAGTCCAGGTTGTCACGCTCGAAAATGTCGCCGAACAGGTGCGTCTGCAAGTACTGGTTGATGACCGGGACGAAGTCGAACAACGGCCCTTGGACGGGTGCACCGGCAATGCGCGTCTGATTGGCCTTGCCCGCCGCCAGCAGCGCATCGCCGGTAGGCACCGGGCGAGCGGGCTCACGACCCGGGTCGTCCTGGACGCCGCGCTGCTTGCGAGCCTCGACCACTTTCATCAATTCGCCGAGGGCGTTGAGGCTGCGGGGAAAACCGCTGTAGGCGTAAAGCTGCACCAGGATTTCCTTCGCCTCGCTGACGGTGAAGCCCGCATCCAGCCCTTGGTTCAAGGCCGTATTGAGGCCGGGCATGTTGCTCGTCGCCATGGCGGCGGCAATCAACGGGATGGCTTGCTGCTGGGCCGACAGGGTTTGCGAAACCGCCACGGCCGCAGGCTTGGCCGCTGGCGACGACACTCCAGCGGCGCCGTATTGTTCTTCGCTGACCTTCTCCAGCCACTCCACGTTTTTGCCCTCCACCGTGCCGGTCACAGCCAGGTGGGTCATGGCGCTCGTCGGCGCGGCGCCATGCCAATGCTTGACGCCTGGCGGGCAGACGATCACGTCGCCCGGGCGGATCTGCTGCACGGGCTTGCCCCATTCCTGCGTCAGGCCGACACCGGAAACCACCACCAAGCGTTGTCCGGCGGGATGGGTATGCCAAGCCGAGCGCGCGCCCGGCTCGAAGCTGACGTAGGCGCCGGAGGCATTGATTTCATCGGTTGCCGGGAACAGGGGATCAACCCGCACTCGCCCGGTGAAATAGTCCGCCGGGCCTGCGACTGAAGCCTGGCTGCCGGCTCGGCTGATCTGTTGCGAAGTCCGCGACTCGCTGGTGCTTTCTGTACTGGCGGCGCAGGCAAAAGGCGCCGCCGCGCATAGCGCAAAACAAAGGCTACCGGTTGAACGCAGAGTCATTTGGCTTTCCTCTCGATTGATATCGTAGAGAAACAAATTACCCGCGCCGCATTAATCGATAAACCATCCCAATTACATAGCACTCATATCGCAATCGCATAAATCCGATTTACTTGATCTCGACCCACCGCACGGCCTGTGATCCGTCCAGAGACAGGTGAATGACGGCGGCCCTGCTTGGGAAATTCGGCGCGTCCTCGTCGGTATTCTCCATCACGGGAATGTCGATCAGGGTCTGCTCACCCGTCGGGTCGCTGACCAGCTTGGCATCGAGTTTGTCGATGGCCCGCCAGCTGTCGCCACCAATGCGCATCACGTCCAACAGGCTGTAATGCGGCACGCCTTCTTCGTTCTCTTCGGGTGTGAAGGCCGCCAGGTATTGGCTGTAGTTGTTGCCCATGCCGAAGCCCTCGACGGTGAAGACCGCGAGGGTGACCTGGCTGTCTTCGCCGGTGTCCAGCGTCTGCACCAGCGTTGCTTCGGGGTAGCCGGTGGCGTAGCTGTCCTTGATGAGCGCCACCAAGTGCCCGATCTGTTCTTCCAAGGCTTTGGGAATGGGTGTCGATTCAGCGGCGTGAGTCAGGGTGCAGATGAACAACAAGGCAGCGGTCAGCAGGCGCAATTTCATGAAAGTGAAGTCCGGGTGTCAGGAGGTCGGCGCGCAATGGTAGCGGTTGGCAAGGGATTGGGTGGCGAATTGTTGATGGGTTCTGTCGCGGGATTCACAACCTCGAACGTTGTGGCAAGGTTGCCGAGCATTTTGATGAGTGGGGCACGCCCTGTGCCCCTTACGGCGTCCCGCCCAGCGTCAGGCTTCTGAGCGAATGCGCTCGACCAGACGCGCCTGGAGTGCTTCCAGCTCCTCGGGATCCGCCTTGCCCCTGCCATGCACGCCGGGCGCCTCACCGTCCCAACGAGGGATGATGTGCATGTGAATGTGGTAGACCGTTTGCCCGGCCACAGCACCATTGAACTGCGCGACCTGGACCCCGTCCGGCTGCAACTCGTCCACGATGATCCGCGTCAGGCGCTGCACGGCAGACATCATCGCGCCCAGGACGGCGGGCTCGACCTCAAGGATATTTCGCGCCTGGGAGGCTTTGGGGATGACCAGGACATGGCCGCGCGATTGAGGAAAGAGATCCAGGAAGGCCAACACATCGGCGTCTTCGTAAATCTTGTAGCACGGCGCATCGCCGCGAAGGATCAGCGCAAAGATGTTCTGCGGATCGTAATGACCGTGGAGACTCATGATCACTCCTTGAATGGGTTTGGAGAGGTGGGTTGCCGGTAAGAGATTTAGCACAGTCCAGGGGCAACGTCTTGTCGAGGGCTGCTTGAACACCGGGACTGGGCCTGCTGGGGAAGGTGTTGGATCAGTGGGGATCGGTGCTGAATGCCGGGCCGCCATCGCGAGCAGGCTCGCTCCCACAGGGGGATTTGTGGAGGTCACTCAATCACAGCCCACCGCCGATCCATTGTGGGAGCGGGCTTGCTCGCGAAGGCGGCGGACCTGTCGGCATCGTAGTTGATTGACCCACCGCTTTCGCGAGCAAGCCCGCTCCCACAGGGGACTTGTGGTGATTACCCACTTACAAGTCCACCGCTACCCCATTGTGGGAGCGGGCTTGCTCGCGATGGCGGCGGGTCAGTTGGCATCGGTGCTGGATGCCAGGCCGCTTTCGCGGGCCTCCTTCAGCGTAACGGCAATTTTCTGCTGCAACTCACTTTGCGAAAATGGCTTGTGCAGGACCGGGCACCCGACGTATTCGGCTGGCAGTCCGCTGGCGCCGTATCCGGTGCTGAACAGGAAGGGAATATGGCGACCGCGAAGGATTTCGGCCACCGGAAAAACCCGCTCGCCAGCCAGGTTGACGTCCAGGATCGCCAGGTCAATCTGCACCGAGCCGGCCATGTCACATGCAGCAGCGAGCCGAGCGACCGACGCCACCACCTCGCATCCGAATTCCTCCAGCATCTCTTCGATCAACAGGGCAATCGCGCCTTCGTCCTCGACGACCAGCACCCTGACGCCAGCAAATGGGGTCATGCCCCGGTCATCCCAATCAGGAACGAAAAGCGGCAGCAAACGCCTTGCGGAGCGTAGGTGAGGTCGAACTGGCCGGCCAAGTCGCGCTCGATGCAGCGCTGCATCAAGCGTGAACCGAGCCCCTCCCGTTCCGGCGGTGACACCGGCGGTCCTCCTTGTTCGCGCCAGTCGAGGGTCAGCAACGTTCCGTCCGCCTGGGCTTGCAGGTGCCAAGTGACGGCAAGCGTCCCGGTCTCGACCGACATTGCCCCATATTTCAGCGCGTTGATCGCCAACTCATTGAGGGTCATCGTAAGGTTGAGCGCCACGCGAGTACCGACGTCCACAGAAGAGCCTTCAATCACGAAGCGACCAGGCTCATGCCCAAACACCGGCATCAGCACTTCGTGGGCCAGGGTGTCGAGCGGCGTCTGCCCCCAATGCCGTTTCGTCAAGAGATCGTGTGCCCGCGACAACGCCAGGAGCCTTGCCTCGAAACGCCTGTAGCCGTCTTTCGCATCCTCGGCATTGCGCGCCGTCTGGGCCGCCAGCGATTGCACCGTGGCCAGGGTGTTCTTGACCCGGTGATTGAGTTCATCGATCAGCGTCTTCTGTCGATATTCCGCCTGCTTTCGCTCGGAGATGTCGACCAGCATGTTGATGGCGCCCACCAGGTTTCCATCGGCATCATGCAAAGGCGTGGGATAAGGCGTGAACGGAACGCGGCTACCGTCCGGCCGTTCTGCAACGGCCTCGACGCCGCGTATCGGCCGGTTTTCCTTCAGGGCCACCGCCATCGGGCATTGATCGTGGGGTAGCGCGGTGCCGTCCGTATTGAACAGTTTCCAGGTCACGCACCACATGTCGCCCAACTGAGGCATGCGCCCGGACAGTTCGACAGCGGCGCGATTGTAGAAGGTGATGCGGCCATCCGCGTCGGTGGTGTACACCGCGGCAGGCAACGCCTCGAGCAGATTGCGCATGTGCCGTTCGCTTTCACGGATCTGGTTTTCCATCCGCCGCGCCAGCGTGACGTCCTGCAGCACTCGCACGCCATAACGAAACGTACCGCTGGCGTCCCTCACCGACGAGCTATGGATGTCGAGGTAAACCACCTCGCCATCGGGCTTCAGGGCGCGCTTGCGCAGCACGTAGTTATCCAGCTCACCGGCCACCTGGCGGGCGTACAACCCCGCGTCCTGCGGGATGCAATCCGGGTGGGTATAGTCCAGGAATGTCATCGACAGGAGCTCTTCCCGCGAACGGCCCAGCATGTTGCACAGGGCGTCGTTCACCCGGAGCAAGCGCCCATCCATATCGACCTCGGAAATCCCGATGGTCACCGCCTCATAGGTCGCCGAAAGCCGGTCATCGCTCTCCTGGCGCGCCGCCTCCGCCGCGTGAACGCAGCTCCTGTCGAGGGTGAAGCAGCGTGTATTGAAGAGTTTTCCGTCCTCGAACCGGCCATTCGAAGTGATCGTGACATGCTTGATCGAGCCATCCTTGGCCCTCAGTCGCGCCGGATAGCTTTGCAGGCAGTCGCCGCTGCCCAACTTGGTGAGGATGTCACCAATGACCGGCTCGTCGACATGAAACTCGGTGATGTGGCGACCGATGTACTCGTCCGCCGAATAGCCCAGCAGCGCCAGCTCCGCCTTGTTGGCGCGCAGGATGATGCCCTCGCCACTGACGATATGCAGGCCCACGGCGCTGTTTTCGAAAAAGTCTTCCAGGTCGGCACTCTTGCGCCGAAGCTCCTCGGCCATGGCATGGTGCGCCGAAACATCCTGGAAGCAGTTGATCACCCCTTGAATGACGCCCCGCCAATCCCTGAGGGCGCGGATATTCATCAGCGCCACGAACCGCGAGCCATCCGGGCGCTGGATGAGCACTTCCTGATTACGCGAGGCAATGCCGGTATCGAGTGCCGAGGCCGTCGGACAGTGTTCGAATGCCAGCGGCGTACCGTCGGTCAGGAACAGTCGATGGGCGCCGCAGAAACGGTCAGCGTTCTCTCCAAGTGCTGGCGCCCTTCCCCACAGCTCGGCCGCCTCGCTGTTGTACCTGACGAGCCACCCCTGGCGATCACAGAGGTACACGGCACCGGGGATGGCATCGAGTGCGCTCGTCCCCATCGCGATCAAGCTTTCGTACTCGCTTGGCGCACGCGTTTCCCTGGGTAGCTCTTCAATGTTCGACATCAGTCATCCTCAAACCGCCTGAATGGAGTCTAGATCCCTATTCACTGGGCGAGTTCAGGAAAACTTGACGTCACCGGCCGCGCGCCTCAAAACCTGAATAATGCCTGGGGTGCCTGGACCAATAACGCCTGCATCAGCGACGCCGAACATTCCAATGCGCGCAACTGCCCCATGACCGTTTCGAAACCGACATGTTCTTCATGCTGCGTGTGCGGCCAGTCGCTGCCCCATACCAAGCGCTCGGGGCCAAAGCTGTGTTCCAGCAACGTCAACGAGGCGCGGGCGAACTCAAGATTCTGCGGCGCCGTTGCGCCCAATCGATAGATGCCGGATACCTTCATCCACAGGTGCCCGCCCTGCCCCAACTCCATCAATTGGGCAAAGCCAGGTTGATCGAGGCCCAAACGCGCATCCGGGCGACCGAAGTGATCGACCACCAACGGGATGCCAAATGGCAACAGCTGATCAATCAGCCCCGGTAAGTCCATCAGGTTGGCGTGCAACTCGACATGCCAACCCAGTTCTGCGAGGTGCCCCAAAAAACCGTTCCAGGCAACGTCGCGAAAGTCAGGCAAGGCTTCGCCCATCAGGTTCAAGCGAACACCGACCACGCCCAACCGGGCCATGTCATCCAGCTCGGCGCGGCTGATATCTCGCGCCACCACCACGACCCCGCGCAATTGCGCTGGCGCCTGCCGCAGCGCGGCCAGCAGGTAG
Organism: Pseudomonas sp. CFII68; assembly: GCF_000416195.1. Lineage (NCBI taxonomy): Bacteria > Pseudomonadati > Pseudomonadota > Gammaproteobacteria > Pseudomonadales > Pseudomonadaceae > Pseudomonas > Pseudomonas sp. CFII68. The sequence goes on along the minus strand of NZ_ATLN01000025.1, from coordinate 48,685 downwards.
CGGTTATCGGTGCCAAGAAAACTCGGCTGCACCAGCACGCCATGGCTCAAGCCATGGGCGTGCAAGTGGCCCAGGTACTGGGCGAGCGTGGCGTCATAGTCGGGTGTGTAGCGCCGGACAGCGGCCAGTTCCAGCCCGCGGCTGAATACGTGGGCGTGACAGTCAATGCCGGTGATCGGCGTAGTACGGGTATCAACCATGGGTTTCATCTATCGAAAATAAGGAAAATCAGGCTCGGGCGCCCTGGCCGTCACTCTCCACCTCAGGCGCCGATGCAGCAGTGGCTTCCAGGCTGCGACCGCGGGTTTCCGGCAGGCAAAGCGCCGCGATCACCGCCACGCCGTAGGCAATCCCGGCGTCGATGCCAATGGCCGAGCCCAGGGACATGGAGTCACTCATGTGCCCGACCAGGAACGGGAACACCGCCGAGAGCACCCGGCCAAAGTTGTAGCAGAACCCCACGCCGGCGCCGCGGACATCCGCCGGGTACAGCTCGTTGAAAAACGCCCCGAGGCTCGCCGGAATGCCCGCCGCGAAGAAGCCGAGCGGGAAACCCAGGAACAGCATCTGGGTGTTGCTCAACGGCAGGAACACATAACACTGCACGGTCACCACGCAGCACAGCGCGAATAGCACGATGTTCTTGCGACGGCCAATGCGATCAATCAACAAGCCACTGACCACGCAGCCGCACCAGAAAGCGAAGATGATCACCGCCAGGTAACCGCCGGAGTTGAGTACCGACAGGTTGCGCTCGGTCTTGAGGAAGGTCGGCAGCCAGGTCATCACCGCGTGGTAACCACCGTGTGCCCCCAGCCCCAGCAACCCGCCAAACAAGGTCACGCGGATCAGCTCGGGGCGAAAGATACCGCCCAGGGATTTGAAGAAGCTTTGCGGGATGACGTTTTCTTTTTTCAGGCGCTGGAAACTGTCGGGCTCTTCAACGTTGCGCCGCACCCAGATAATCAGGAACGACGGCAGCAGACCCACGACGAACATCACCCGCCAGGCCATGTCTTGCGGCACAAGGGAGTAGATCAGCGTGAAGACGCCGACCGCCAGCCCCCAACCCACCGCCCAGGCGCTTTGTACCGTGCCCATGACCTTGCCGCGGTACTTGGGGTTGATGGTCTCGGCCATCAATACCGCACCAGCCGCCCACTCCCCGCCGATCCCAAAGCCCTGCAACGCCTTGACGATCAACAACTGGTGGAAACCGGTGACGAACGCCGACAGGAAGGTAAAGAACGAAAACCACAAGATCATCCACTGCAGCGTGCGCACCCGACCGTAACGGTCCGACAGCGTCCCGCCGACCCAACCGCCAATGGCCGAAGTGACCAGGGTCACACCGCTGACCAGCCCGGCATCACCCTTGGTCAGGGCGAACGCGGCGATCAACGCCGGTATCGCCAGGCCGAACATCTGTACTTCCAGGGCGTCGAGCGACCATCCACCGAAGCAGGCCCAAAACGTTTTGCGCTCCCGCGCAGTGACTTGGCGATACCAACTGAACATGATTTTTATCCTTATGGCTGGAACGAAAGGCAGCCGAGAGCGAACCGCGCCGCTGCAAGGCCAGTCATGGCAAACAAAACGATAAGGGCTGCGGCGACCGACTCGCCGCTAGCCAGGTGGGGTCAGCGGATTTCCACGCGGTAGCGGAAATGCTCGGCGTGCCCGCGTGAGCGTCGCCACTCCAGGGGATTGCCGGCGTAGTCCCGCGCCAGACGCTCGATCACCACCACCGGGCTGTTGACCGGTACTTGCAGCAATCGCGCGTACACCTCGTTCACCGATTCGGCGGTGAGAGTTTCTTCGGCATAGGCGACCACCTGACCGCAGGTTTCTTCATAGATGGGATAAAGCAGCGGTCCCTTTTGACTCAGGTCGATCTCGAGCAAGGGTTGGAAACGGTTGCGGGGCAGCCAGATTTCTTCGGCGAGCACCGGCGCTACATCCAGCAGACGCACCCGCACGATGCGAATCACCGGCGCATCCGCCGGCAACCCCAGCGCCTGGGCCACCGCCGAAGGCGCGGCCACCGGCTCCACGGACAGGATCCGGCTCTCGGGAACCCGGCGTTCGCCTGAAGCGCTTTGAAAGCGAAAAAACCGGAACAGCGACGATTGAAATTGCGGCCGGCGAATGAAGGTGCCGCGCCCCTGCTGGCGCTCCAGGACGCCCTCGCTGACCAATGCATCGATGGCCTTGCGCACCGTGCCGGTAGACAACTGGTATTCGGCTGAAAGTGCCGCCTCAGTAGGAATCGCCTCCCCCGGACGCCAGCGGTTATTGGCGATCTGCTCAGCCAATTGGTCGCGTAAACGTTGATACAGCGGCAGGCGGGCATCACTGGAGAGAGATTTCATTGACCTTACTCACCTTGTTATCTAGTCATATATATGAATATGGATGCGAGTATTTGCTCAAGGTCGATTGATTGTCAAGAATGCCCGGGCTAGCTGGCTGACGAATGGCCGACGGCAACGGTGGCAAGTGGTAGCCAGACCCGAACCTCGAACCCCTCCTCTCGGTCTTTTGCCGGAGACAACAGTTCGATTCGTCCAATGATCCCCTGCACAATCGTCTTGACGATCGCCAACCCCAATCCCGACCCACTGGTTTCGCTCTGGCCGCGCACGAAACGTTCGGTCAGGTGCTGCAGGACGGCCACCGGCACCACCGGTCCGGCATTGATCACCCGCAACAGCGCCTGGTCCGTGAGGGTGACTTCGATGGGTTGATCTATCGCACCGTACTTCAATGCGTTCTCGATCAGATTGCGCAACAGAATGCCAAAGGCATCCGGGTCGACTGTCGAATACACATGGGCCTGGGCAGGAAGTTGCAGCGCGATCTGGCGGGTGCTGTTGTGCCGCCACTCATCCACCACGTGAGCCAACAATGGGACCAGGTCCTGGGGCGCTTGCGAGAGCAGTCCGCCCCCTTCAGCCTTGGCCAATTGCATGAGTTTTTCCGATAACCGGGCCAATTCGCGCAAAGCGCTTTCGATCTTTTTTGCACGCAAACGCAACGGACCTTCAGGGGCCTCCTGGTACAGCCGCTGGACTTGCGCCAATGTCGCGGCCAAGGGTGTACGCAGCTCATGTGCGCTATTGGCAGTGAAGCTGCGTTCGGCCTCCAGGGCCTTACGCAAGCGCTCCAGCAGGCGGTTTACCGCATCCGCCAAGGGGTTGATTTCTGCCGGCAGGCGCGACACCTTGATCGGCGACAGATCACCCACGCCACGGGCCTCTACCGCGTAACGATAGGCCAGCACGCTGCCCAGGCTCATGCGCACCAATAGCCAGGTCCCCAACAGGCTGATGGGGACCAGCGCCAATAACGGCCACAACAAGGTAAACAAGGCCTGTCGTGCGGCCTCGCGGCGATGGCGCAACGGCTCGGCGACTTCGATGAATACCGTCTCACGCAGCGCACTGGCGCCATACAGACGGTACTTTCCAATCGTGGAGAACCCCTCGACCGGGTGTTTGCTGAAGATCTGCGGGTTGGCATCGTGGGACTGCATCAGGACCTTGCCTGCAGCATCGCGCACCAGATAAGTCAGGTGCTCCTTGTGCATCTTCAGGGTGGCAACCTGTTGCACCTCCCCCGGGTTTTCCCGGTTGCTGATTTCCAGCACGGCCAGGGGGAGGATGCGTTGGGCGGTCTCCTCAAGTGCGCTGTCAAAGGCCTCGTTCAGCTCATGTTGCACCCCACGCCAAGTGCCGATTGTCGCCATCAGCCAGAGCAACGTCATGCCCAGCGTCAGTCCCAGGCCCAGACGTTTTTGCAGGCTGAAGGTCGTCTTCATGCCGACACCATCCGATAACCCATGCCCCGCACGGTTTCAATCAGGTCGCGCCCGAGTTTCTTGCGCAATCGACTGATATAGACCTCGATCGTGTTGCTTTCGATTTCGGCGCCGAAGGCGTACAGCCGATCTTCGAGTTGCCCCTTGGACAGCAGCGCGCCGGGACGCTGGATGAATGCCTCCAACAGCGCCCATTCCCGGGCAGTGAGGTCCACGGCCATGCCGGCCCGATGCAACGTACGGGCCGTCATGTCGACGTGCAGCTCACCGAGCCTGATCTGGGGATTGGGGTTACCGCTGTAACGACGAGCCACCGCAGCCACACGGGCCGACAGTTCAAACAGGTCGAAGGGTTTGACCAGGTAATCGTCGGCGCCGGCATTGAGGCCGGCGATTCGATCAGAGATCTGGTCCTGGGCCGTCAGGATGATCACCGCAGTCGCCTCACCTGCGCTGCGTCGCTGGCGCAGGAAGTCCAGTCCTCGGCCATCCGGCAACATCAAGTCAAGCAGGATCAGGTCATAAGCGGTCGTGCTCACGCTGCTGCGTGCATGGGCAAGGTTCTGCACCCAATCAACGGCATGGCCGTCATCGGCGATCTGCTCGCGCACCGCCTCCCCCAACCTTGGCGAGTCCTCAACCAATAAAACCCGCATCGGGCAGCTCCTGTCATCGTGGTTTGCCGCACCTTAGCGGCCTTACCTGACGTGAATCTGAAGATTCAGCTGGCTGTCAGGAATGCACCGTAGGGTATGCCCACAACGAAGCCCCGGCAGGAGACAGATCATGAAATCAGGTTTTATCGCCAGCACTGCGCTGATAAGCGTGCTGGCCAACGGTTACGCCTTGGCCGATGACGACTGCGGCGAACCGGTCAATGACTGGCAGCCACGGGAAACCCTGCGCCTGCAGGTGGAACAGCGGTACGGCTGGACGGTGCAGCGCATCAAGGTCGACGACGGCTGCTACAAGCTCAAGGGCCTGGACCGCCAGGGCAATGTCATCGAAGCCCGCTACACACCAGCGTCGCTGCACCTGCGCGAGCTCGAGATCTACTTCCGGGACGATGACGATGCCAGCGCCTACCTCGCCCCTGCTCCCGCACCGTGACATTTCGACACGTTGATCCTGCCGTTCAGGTTGCTGTCAGCAAGCAGGTCCAGGCTCTCGCCCCAACGATCAAAAGGACACCTCCCATGAAAAAAATCATCGCTGCAACCTGCCTCGCCAGCGCCATCATCCTGCCGGGGCTGGCTCAAGCCCGCGAAGTAACCCTCACGACCCTGCTCAAGCGCTACAGCGGCAACGATGCGTACCTGGCGATTTACGTCACCGACGCCAGCGGCCAGTACCAGAAAACCCTCTGGGTGGCCGGCAAAAAGGCCAAGTACTACAAGCACCTGGCCGACTGGGCCCGTGGAAGCAAGCTGAGCCCCAGCGAGTACGACGGCGTCAGCGGCGCCAGCGTTGGCAGCGGCGACACCCTCAAAGTCAGCGTCGAGCTGGCAGACACCCTGATCGATGCCGGGTATCAGATCCGTATCGATAGCGCCGTCGAGGATAAGCGTGATGCCCGGGCCGACGTCAGCGTGCCACTGACCAGCGAAGGCGCAGGCAAGCCGGCGGCCGGTAATACCTACGTCGAATCCTTTACCTACGATTTGTAGCACCTACCTGTTCGGAGGCCGAACATGCTTCGCCAGCTCCACTCCCTGCCCGGTCTGATCGCCGCCCTGCTGGTCATGCTCTTGGCCATCAGCGGCGCGATGTTGTCTGTCGATCCGGCCCTTGAACGCCTGAACAACACGTCCACTGCGATTGGGCAAGTCAATGTCGGCCAGTTGGCCGGACGCGTTGCCAGTCACTTTCCGGGCGTGGAGCAGATCCAGCGCACCGCGTCCGGGACCGTCATCGTCTACTTCAATCAGGACGGCCGGGTCGGGGCCGAAAAGGTCGACCCGCTGACCGGGCGAGGCCTGGCCCCGTACGAACCCTCCGCTTTCTCACGCTGGATGAAAGACCTGCACCGCTCGCTGTTTCTTGGTACGCCGGGCCACGGGGTGTCAGGCGTCGGCGCGCTGTTCATGCTGATGCTGTCGGTGTCCGGGGCGCTGTTGCTGGTCCGGCGGGTCGGCGGCTGGCGCAACCTGCTGCGGCCATTGCGGGGCGACTTCAGCCAGCGCTGGCACGCAGAGGTCGGTCGATTCGCGTTGCTTGGGCTGCTGTTATCGGCACTGAGCGGGCTCTACATGTGCGCCACGACCTTCGACTTCATCGCCGATGGCAGTCAGAGCGAACCTGTATTCCCCGACCACATCAGCGCGGGCTCGGCCTCGCCCGTGGCGAGCCTGCAAGCTTTGCAGGCCACCGATCTGACTGATCTGCGCGAGCTCGTCTACCCCAGCCCGAATAATCCGCAAGACGTGTTTTCCCTGCGCACGGCCCAGGGCGACGGCTACGTGGACCCGGTCAGCGGCGCCCTGTTGTCCTATCAAGCTCACGACTCGACGCGCAACGTCTACGAGTTGATCTATCAGTTGCACACCGGTGAAGGGCTCTGGTGGCTGGGCCTGTTGCTGGGCCTCTGTGCCCTCGGCGTGCCAGTGATGAGCATCACCGGCATCCTGATCTGGTGGCGTCGCCGCCAGGCCGGGCCGAATATCCGCCACAACAGCGCAGCACAATCCGCAGACACCGTTATCCTGGTCGGCAGCGAAACCAACAGCACCTGGGGCTTTGCCAACACCTTGCATGAAGCCTTGCATCAAGCCGGCCACCGCGTTCACAGCGCGGCAATGAATCAATACGCCAACGACTACGGCAACGCTCAACGCGTGTTCATCCTCACCGCGACCCACGGTGACGGCAATGCCCCGGCCTCGGCTTCGCAGTTCCTGGCACGGCTGGCCGAAGCCGGCCTGAAACCTGGCCAGCCGTTTGCCGTGCTGGGTTTTGGCGACCGGCTGTTTGCGCAGTTCTGTCAGTTTGCCCATCAGGTACAGGAAGCCTTGTTGCAGGCTGGTGGCACGCCGTTGATCGGACTGGAAACCATCAACCGCCAGTCATCCCAGGAATTTGCTCGCTGGGGCCACGCCGTGGGTGAGGTGCTGGGGCAAGACCTGACGCTGATCCACACCGCACAGCCGCCCCGCACCCATCAACTGATCCTGGTCGAGCGCATTGCCTATGGTGAACAAGTCGGCGCGCCCACCCACGTGCTGCGGTTCAAAGCCTCAGGGATATTACCGGCCTTTGAAGCCGGTGATCTGGTCGGCATCCTGCCCCCTGACAACCCCCTCCCTCGGTTCTACTCGCTGGCCAGCAGCTCACAGGACGGCGTGCTGGAGATCTGCGTACGCAAACACAAAGGAGGTCTGTGCTCATCATTCCTTCACAGCCTGGAGATCGGGGCGACCATCGACGCCTTTATCCAACCGAATCCACAATTTCGCCCAGCGTCGGGGGCGCACCCAGTGATTCTGATCGGCGCCGGTACCGGCATCGGCCCGCTAGCCGGTTTTATCCGGAACAACAAGGCCCACCACCCTATGCACTTGTATTGGGGTGGGCGTAACCCGGCCTCGGACTTCCTCTACGAAACCGAGCTCAACCATTACCTGGCTGACCGGCGCCTGACGGCGTTGCACGCGGCCTTTTCCCAGGTCATGGACCGTTCCTATGTGCAAGACCGGCTGATCAGCGACGCCCTGATGTTGCGTCGGCTGATCGAAAAAGGCGCCCAGGTACTGGTTTGCGGCGGTCGCGAGATGGCCAAGGGCGTGATGCTGGCGCTGGATGAAGTGCTGGCTCCCCTCAACCTGAATGTGCTGACCCTCAAGGCACAGGGACGCTACCGTGAAGATGTCTACTGAATGGCGACGCTACAGCCTGAACGGCGAAACCATGGGCACGCGCTACACCGCTCTGTTCTACGCCCTGGCCGAACCCGATATCCCCGCAATCAGCCACGCCCTGGCAAGTGCCGTGGCCCGGGTGGACCAGCAAATGTCGACCTGGAAGGCCGATTCGGAGCTCAATCGCCTCAACAACGCACCTTTGCAAGCATGGATAGCCGTGCCCGAGGAACTGACCACGGTATTGTCTGCTGCGCTGCGCGTCAGCCGGCAATCGGGCGGCGCCTTCGACATCGCCGTTGGTGATCTGGTAGACGCCTGGGGCTTCGGCCCCGGCGAGCTGTCCATCACCGGACCGGCGCTCGATGGGTTGCCTGCGCCCACTCGACGCTCGACTTGTGCAGCGCTGGTCGTTGATTCACAACGCAACCAGGTGCGCAAACAGGCACCGCTTAACCTCAACTTGAACGGCATTGCCAAAGGTTTTGGTGTCGATGAGTTGGCCCGCTGCCTGGACAGGTTTGGCATCACACGCTACCTGGTAGGCATCGACGGCGAGATGCGCGCGCGCGGCAGCAAACCTGATGGGCAGCCTTGGGTCGTGGCCATGGAAAAACCCCGTCGGGGCGTGCGTGAGGTCATGGGGGTGATGGAACTCAGCGACGCCGCCATCGCCACCTCCGGGGATTACCGACATTGGGTCGACGTCAGGGGGCAGTCCTACGCCCACACGATGAACCCAGCCACCGGCGCCCCCCTGTGCAACCCGCTCGCAGCCGTCACGGTGGTGTCGACTTCATGCATGCTCGCCGACGCCTGGGCCACAGCGCTGATGGTACTGGGCGAAACCCAAGGCCCCCGCCTGGCACAAGAACGCGGGATGGACGCATTGTTCGTCGTGCGCGACGGTTTGCAGTTCAAGGAAATATCCATAGTCGGCGGACAGTTGCAGGCTCAGGTCCAAACGCGCTGACGCCGACGCTCGGGTGTTGAGTCAGAAGAACGACCACTCACGCACCAGCCGGAGAAGGTCATCATGCACCCGCCTCACAGCGCAAACCTTGCAGCCATGTGCTGAGTGAGTGCAGCGTCCGGTGTTGCACCTGAACGCTGCCCCCTGTGGGAGCAAAGCTTGCTCGCGATAGGGCCAAAACAGCTGAACGCAATTAACAACGTTTAACTCGCGCGCGCGCGTCCCACGCCCAAGAATGAAGCTCTTGTCTTCCTGGCGCGAAAGCCCTCCTTCGCCCGCCCAATGTCACATGGAAATGAAGCATGTTGCCTGCACCACACCACTCAACCGCCGCCCTGAAACCGCTCTGGCTGCTTGCCCTGCTCACCGGCAGCGCCGCACCGGCGATGGCAGCGGAACTCGCGCAAAACACGCCTGGCTTTCTCGACGGGGCAACGCTGCAAGTCCTCAGCCGCAACTTCTACCTTAACAATGACTATCGCACCCCGACCCCGGCAGGCAAAAGCTACAAACAGGAATGGGCCCAGGGCTTCATCGCCTCGTTCGAGTCCGGCTTCACCCCCGGCACGATCGGCGTAGGCATCGATGCCCACGGGTTCCTGGGGTTGAAACTGGACGGCGGCAAAGGGCATTCCGGAACGGGATTATTGCCGCTGGATGAGAACGGGCGAAGCGAGGACCATTACTCCAGCGCCGGCGGCGCGCTGAAATTCAACACCTCACGCACCACCCTGGCGGTCGGCGAAATGACTGTGCAGAGCCCGGTATTCGATACCGCCGACAAGCGCCTGCAACCCGAATACGCCAGCGGCCTGCTGCTCTCCAGCCGCGAGTTCGAAGGGGTCGACCTGCAGGCGGGCCACTTCAGTGCGTTCAAGAATCAGGACGCCTCGACCAGCAAGGGTGATTTTTCCGGGTATGGGGCGACGACGCGCCACGGCGCCATCGACTTCATCGGCGCCGACCTGCTCACCGGCCAAGCCCTGGGCGGCGCGCTCTACACCTCCGAACTGAGCGATGCCTGGCGCCAGTACTATGCCAACCTGCATGCCACCCTTGGCGAACTGTTCCTCGACGGCAACCTGTACCACACCCGCGACGATGGCAAGGCCATAGCCGGGGCCATCGACACCACAGCCTATAGCCTGAGCGGCAAGTACCGGCTCAATGCCCAGGCGTTCACCCTGGCCTATCAGAAAATCAACGGCGACACGCCCTTCGATTTCGTCGGCGGCGACTCCATCTACCTGGCCAACTCGATCAAATATGCCGACTTCAACGGCCCCGGCGAGCGCTCGTGGCAAGCGCGCTACGACCTTGACCTGGGCACCTTGGGCATCCCCGGCCTGAGCTTCATGGCCCGCTATGTGACTGGGCGCGGGATCGACGGCAGCCATGCCCCCCGAGGCGGTGCCTACAACCCGTTCGATAGCGACACCGGCACTTACAGTCCGCAACAAGGCGCTGGCGGACGCCATTGGGAGCGCGACCTGGACCTGCACTACATCGTGCAGTCAGGCCCGGCCAAGGACCTGTCGTTGCAACTGTCCCACGTCACCCATCGCGCCAACGGCAGCCAGGGCGGCGATGACATCGACCGGCTGTATATCGTCGTCCAGTACCCACTCAAGCTGGGGCCGTTCTGACCAGCCTCAATTGATGCCCAAAGCTTTATCCGTTATGGCAGCTTCACCTGTTTAACTGCGACTGACCGAAGCCGGCCTGACTATCACTTCGCAATTCACCTTCAAGCCAGTCGAGCAGCGCGCTTACCTCAACCCGACCTTCCTCGCCCGGCCGGCTGAATACCGATATCGCGTCAGGCAAAGGGACGCTTTCTACGCAAGGTCTCACCAACGCACCGCTCTCAAGCAGCCCTTGGGCGGTGCGCCGCCACCCCAACGCGATGCCATGCCCCTCGACCGCCGCCTGGAGCATCAATGGATAGCTATCGAACACCGAGCCCTTGGGAGCGTCGTCGAGCGACAGTCCAAACGCCTGGAACCAGGCACCCCACTGCATCCAATGAGGCGGCGTAGCGTGATAGTGCAAAAGGGTGTGGGACTTCAGGTCACGGACTTGCAACGTTTTGTGGGTACGCAGGTAATGAGGACTGCATACGGGAAACACTTCATCAGCGGCGGTAAACATCAAGCCATGGACGCCGCTGGGCCGTCCTGTGCTTTGCAGGGCCACGTCAAAATGCTCATTGAACTCAGTCAGCGGCCCGGTGGATGTGGCCACCTGGATCTCGATTTCCGGGTATCGCTGGTGGAACGTCGAGAGCCGCGGCATCAACCAGTAGAACGCTTCGCATAATTGGCACAGCAAAACGACGCGGTTTTTACCTGGCGATTGACGAAGGCTGACAGCACTGGCACTGATACTTTGCAACGCGTTACTCACCACACGTCCCAACTCACGCCCTTGCTGGGTCAGGAAGACGGCGCGGTTACGACGGCAGAAAAGTTTCAGCCCCAAGTCCTCTTCGAGCCCACGGATCTGCCGACTGATCGCCGCTTGGGTGATGTGCAGTTCCTCGGCGGCCTTGGAAAAACTTTCCAAGCGCGCAGCCGCTTCGAAGGGCAACAAGCTGGCAAGCGGCGGTAATGACTTTCCAAGGTTATTCATAATCAGAGGTAATACATCCAGGGCCGAGAACTCGTTTGTAGCACAGCTGCGACGCTGTGCAACATGAGCTCAATGCCTTAAGGATATGCATGAATGCCCAATGCCTACTCGAACACCCTCGCCGGCGTGAGCCTTGCCGTCGTCGCGACGCTGAGCTGGGCGTTGAATTTCATTGCGCCTTACGTCGTCGGTGCCTACACGATCCACGATCTGATGATCATACGGTTCCTGATCGCCGGGGCGCTGGGTGTGGCTGTCGTGGTGGGCTATCGAACCCAGCTTCGGCGCCTGCGCCGCAGCCAACTGCTACTTGGCGCAAGCCTGGGGGTCATCGGGTACCTCGGTTACAGCAGTTGCATTGCCGCAGGCGTCATGTTTGCCGGGCCGGTACTGACCCCGGCGTTTATTGGCATGGTGCCGGTCTTGCAGGCACTGCTCGGCAACGCCACCCACAAAACCCTTCCATGGCGAAGGCTGGCGATACCGCTGGCTTTTTTAACGGCAGGGCTAGTGCTGTCGAACCTCAGCAGCATCCAGCAGCCCCTGAGCGACGACGGTTCGTGGTTGACGGGCGTGTTTTTCTCGATCGGTGCGGTGCTCTTGTGGCTCGTATTCAGTTGGTTGAACCAGGGCGCCTTGGTCAACCTGTCGGCCAGCGCTTCGGGGGCCTGGACCGGCCTCATGATGGTCGGCGCAGGGATCGGCACCTTGTGCTTGTTACCGGCGGCGCAAGCGTTTGATCTTCTCAAGCTGCCAAGCCTGGGTTTCAGTGTTTCCCTGGCGGGACACTTGTATACCTGGGGTCTTGTGATTGCGCTGATGTCGTCAGTCATCGGGGCCTGGGCCTGGAACGCGGCGTCCCGTCGCCTTCCCATGGTGCTTTCCGGGCAGTTGATATCCCTGGAATCACTATTTGCCACACTACTGGGCTTGTTGTTTCATCACCGGCTGCCAACGCTTCTAGAAGCGTCAGGTCTTGCTGGCGTGCTGGTGGGGGTGGTGATGGCAGTTCGTATCATTTTGACGTCCACTGTCCCTGAGAGAAATGCCTCCTTCATCCGCTGAGTACTTGCGCGTGGCCTTATCGGTCATCCGAGTGGCGCGGATGCTTGCCTCTTCAGCGGTACGTTGCGCCTGCTCGGCCATTATCTCGGCCTGCTCAGCCTTCCTGTAGGCCTCATCCGCCCTGAGTCTTGCCGTTGCGGCGTTATTTTCCGCCGACTCCAGTCGGGCATCCACTTCTTGGTGGACACCGGGGCCCGTCTGCTATTGGAAAGGGAAACCCTGACCCCTGAAGAATTTGCACCGTTTCTACCGATCAAGCGCCCGGTGGCAGCGCTGCGACTTCTTTGACAGCCCTCTTTGCCCAAAGGTTGTCGCGATCCGCGCCTGGCAACCTTGTACAAAACAGGTACAAACCGATACTGAGAAGATTGCACTGACATCACTGTGATATCAATCATGACGGCGCATACTCCCGCTATCCTCAAGCAAGCGCCACTCCGGGAATGCTGAAAACAAAGCCAAGGACGTCCTGAGTAAAAGGGACACCGCGACTCCGAAAAGAGTAAAGGCCATGTCGAACGATAAAGAAACCGACGAACATTGCATAAATAGCACTATCGAACCCTGTCGCTCATCTTCCGAGTCCCCCTATTGGAACGGTCAACCCCCTCATCAAGACACCTCGCACGCCTCCCCTTCCCTGGACCCTCAGGTCAATGATGGAAATTGCCCCTCGATCAATAAGGCTGCCATTGCCAATATCCAGGTGGGTTCTACGACGCTGAATGAAGAGCTGATCACGGCGAGGAAACTCTGTCGCCAATCGAAGTCGGCAGTCGTTGCGATGTTCAGTGATGCACGAATGGGGCGTGCCATTTCCATCGACCAAGCGGATAAACTCGTCGACGACATAGCCCGTTCAATCATGCGTCACCCAAGTGCTTTCATCAGCCTGGCCCGACTTAAAACGGCGACTGAATATACGTATATGCATTCAGTCGCTGTCAGCGCCCTGATGATTGCCGTGGCTCAGCAACTGGATTTTCCTGAAGAGCTTATTCATCAAGCTGGACTTGCGGGTTTATTGCATGACATTGGCAAGATGGCCATTCCCGGCATCATTATTAACAAGCCGGGAAAACTGACCGATGATGAGTTCGCGGTCATTCGTCAACACCCGCGGCTAGGCGCGCAAATATTGCGAACCTCGGCACCGCTGTGCGAAGCGGTGATTGACGTGTGCCTGCATCATCACGAAAAAATGGACGGGTCTGGCTATCCAGATCGGTTGATCGGTGAGCAGATAAGCCTCTTTTCCCGCATGGCGGCCATTTGCGATGTCTATGACGCAGTCACATCGGATCGCCCCTACAACGAAGCCTGGTCCCCCGCCATTGCCATTCAAAAAATGTCGGGATGGAATCGACATTTCGATAAAACGGTATTCCAGGCCTTTGTAAAGTCAGTCGGTATTTATCCGGTTGGCTCCATTGTTCGCCTCAGCGGCGGCGCTATCGGCGTGGTCACTGAACAGAACCCATGTTCGTTATTGAGCCCAAAAGTAAATACCTTCTTCTCCACCTCTTTAAACGCCTACGTCACCCCCTCGATCATCGACTTGAGTGAGCCGAGCTCAAGCGAAAAGATCATTGAACGAATCACGGCAAAACAATACGGCTTCAAAAATACAGAAACATTGTGGAGCGAACTTCCCGCATAAAGCTGACACCTAGCGACATAACCCAATTGCTGCCCCAGCTAAACGACGAATCGACCGAGGGTATGGCTTTAGCCGACAAAAAACAGGCGCGATGGGATAGTTCTTCTATGCTTGGTTCACTCAAAGGAGTTCATCCCTGTGCTCGAGCCCGAAGCCCGACTTCTACACGTGCACTCCCTCAAGGCTGCTTGCTCCAACTGCAGCGTGCTCGAACTGTGCCTGCCCATTGGCCTGACGGGTGGTGAAGTCGAGCGCCTCGACACGCTGATCGCCCAGCGAGTGAAGGTCAAGAAAGGCGCAGCGCTGTATCGCACCGGCGACCCACTGCGCTCGTTGTATGCAGTGAGATTGGGTTTCTTCAAGACCAGCGTCCTTTCGGTAGACGGTCGCGAACAGGTCACCGGTTTCCAGATGCAAGGCGAAATGCTTGGCCTGGACGCTATCAGTACCGATCACTACGCCTGTAATGCCATTGCCCTGGAAGACAGCGAAGTCTGCCCGCTGCCTTTCAACCTCCTGGAAAAACTGGCCCACGACTTACCGTCGTTGCAGCACAACCTGAACAAACTCCTGAGCCGGGAAATCGTGCGCGACCACAGCATGTTGTTGATGCTCGGCAACATGAACGCCGACGAACGCCTGGCGGCGTTTCTACTGAACCTCTCCCAACGGCTTAACATGCGCGGTTATTCCTCCAGGGAATTCGTGCTGCGCATGAGCCGCGAAGCCATCGGTTCCTACCTGGGCCTGCGCCTGGAAACCATCTGCCGGGGCATCGCCCACCTGCGCCAGGAGGAACTGGTGGACATGCATGGGCGCAATGTCACGATTCTGGATTTACCCGGTCTCAAGCAAAAAGTCGCCGGTTGCCATCGTCATGCGGAACTGTGATGCATCGTTGAAGCTGCCGGCCCCTTCGCGAGCAGGCTCGCTCCCACAAGGGATCGTGGCGGGCACAAGTCCGGCGGCTACAAAAAATCCCCTGTGGTAGCGAGCTTGCTCGCGATAGCGGTGGGTCAGTTGGCTTTGATTCGGCTGGGCCGCCGCCTTCGCGAGCAAGCTCGCTCCCACATGGGGTCGTGGTGAGCACAAGTCCGGCGATCACAGAGAATCCCCTGTAGGTGCGAGTCTGCAATCTGCCCTCCCTCAGTCCAGGCAAACCAAGCCCTGGAGCGCCGGACCGCGCAACGTGGCCGTACTCATCCCTTGACCGCCAGCACACTGCCCGGCACCGAGTACAAGGCGCGTTCTGTCGTGCTGCCAAGCAAACGCTCAAGACCGGCGCGGTGCACAGTGCCCATCACCACCACGTCGACCTCGAATTCGTCGATGAACGCCTGGATGACCGGCACCGGCAGGCCAACGACAAAGTGCCGACGTTCCGCCGGTACGCCACAGCGCTCGGCCAGGCTGATAAACGCCGCATGCAGCGATTCGCGCAGGGCGTCGGCAAAGTCGTCATCCCAAGCACCGGCCAGCAACGAGGCTTCACCATTGAAGGCCGGCGACAGGTCGCAGGCGTACAACAGATGCAACGAGGCGTCGCATTGCCGGGCCAGCGCGGTGGCCGTCTGGACGATACGCTCGTTCAAGGCATTGGCCTCGGGGTCCGAGGGGTCCACCGCCGCCACGACCCGCCGCGGCAAGCCGTGCACCGCCTGATTGACCAGGTGCACCGGCACCGGACAGTCGCGCAACAAGTGACAGTCAAGGGGTGTTGCAAACACGCGTTTGAGCAACGGTTCGAGGGTGACGTCCTTGATCAGCAGGTCAGGCTGGAACTGCTCGACGTAGCGCAGGATGTCCAGCAACGGATGGAGCGTCCACACCACGTGAGTCGTCACATCCAGGCCTTCCTCCCTGAGCAGCGCCGCCTCCTCCACCATCCAGCGACGGTAGCGGTGCAGATAGCGCTGCACACTCGCTTCATCGATTTTTTCACCCCATAGGTGAGTGCGGGCCGGTGGCTGGACGAACGCGCACAAGTGCAGTGCTGCGCCGCTGGCCCGGGCCAGGGCACAGGCCCTGCGCATCGCTGCGCAGGGGTGCAGATCAGGTTCGACGATCAATAGCAGACGCTGGTATTGCCCCATCGCACACCTCCATCGGATTGCCCACGCGAAATCCAAAAACCTTGCACCGGCCTTTTCCGGAGCGATCTTCAGCGTGCGCCCATCAAGGCTCCGGACGGTTTGATCTGAATCAAAGGCAAGACAATCGACGGACGGATACGCGGGCACTGATCCAGATCAGAATCGATCGCCGTGGCGGGCGTAGAACAGTATCGAATGCGCAGCTTTTTATCGCACCGCACGTGCACATCCGAGGGAGGATCGCACCATGCTCACTGTCAAAGACCACAACGAACGCGCCGCAGCCCTGTATGCCAGCATCAGTGGCAAACACTGGATCCAGGCACTCAAGGACGGCCGGCATGTCTTGATCCGCCCGCTCAGGGACCAGGATCGCCAGCGCGAATACGACTTCATCATGCGCCTGTCACCGGAGTCCCGGCACATGCGCTTCCTGGCGCAGATCAATGAGCCGGGCGCGGCGCTGCTCGATCAGTTGATGGATGTCGACTGCAAGACGCGCATGGCCTACATCGCCCTGGTCCATGACAACGGCGAGTTGATCGAGATCGGGGTCAGTCGCTATTGCGCGACCCAGGAACACGAATGCGAGTCTGCGGTGACCGTCGCTGACCCTTGGCAACACCTGGGGCTGGGGACGTTGTTGATGGAGCACCTGATCGACACCGCGCGTAAAAACGGCTACCGCCAGATGTACTCCGTCGATGCCGCCAGCAATGCCCCGATGCGGGACTTGGCCCATAGCCTGGGTTTTGAAACCCACAGCGATCCTGATGACACCCGGCAAGTCATCCACCGGCTCTACCTTTAGCTTTGGACGCTGGCGCGAGGCCTTGGTATGGCCTCGCGCAGCGTTGATCCCGTCACGCTTGCGGCTTGATTGCCAAAACGCTGCAGGGCGCCCGTTGCAGCAGGAGTTCGGCGGTAGTGCCCAGGCGCTTGTCCAGGCCACGATGCGCCGTGGTACCCATGACGATGACATCGATCTGGTGATCGCTGGCGAAGGTGCAAATGCTGTTCAGCGGCGCCCCTTCGATGAAGTGGCGCTGCTGCGGTGCGACCCCATGCCGCTCGGCCAGGGACTCGAACACCTCATGTTGTGCCTGGCCCAATGCTTCGTAGAGCCCGGTGGCCAGGGGCAGCGCACCTATGCCCATGTCCGAGGCGTAGACCGCCGTCCAATCGAAGGCGTGCAGCAACTCGACCTGGGCGTTGCATTGCTCGGCCAGTTTGACCGCGGCGTCGACGATCCGGTCGTTGAATACCAGGTCCTGCTCCTCGCTGCGCAGCACATCGACAATCGCCAGGACCCGCCGAGGCCGGGGGTTACGCGAATCCGTGACCAGATGCACTGGCACCGGGCAGTCGCGCAGCAAGCGCCAGTCCAGGGGCGTGAAAAACACCCGCTTCATCGCCGGTTCCGGCTGCGCGTCCTTGATGATCAACGCCATCGGCATCTCCTTGACGTATTGCTGCAAGGCTTGGAAGGCATCCTTGCTCCAAACCACCTCGCAGGTCACCTCGACGCCGTGCCGGCGCGCCAGTTCGGCCTGTTGCCACAGCCAATGCCGATGGGTTTCCAGATAGCCCTCACGCGCTTGCTTGACCTGCTCCGGGGCGAAAAGACCGGCCACCGAGAGCAACTCCAGGTAGTCGAACGCCACGATGTGCAGGGGCAGGTCCAGCGCCAGGGCCAACTCGGTGGCGCGGTCGAACGCCGGCGTACGGATCATGGCGTCGGGCGCCACTAGCAACAAACGTTGAGTCTGGGACATAGGAACACCTCGGCACGTGGCGACAGCCACTTAAAGGATTGAGGGTTCCAGAATGGACGCCTGTCAGATAAAGGACTTGATCTTCATCAAACAGCCATCATTCATTCAGGCTGACAAACTCGGGAGCAACAGCCCCGCCCACATCGCCAGCGTGACCAGCACCTGGCCGGGAATCACATACCCGGCGAACCGTCGCCCGCCACTGAGCCAGGCGACGGCGCATTTGCTCAGGGAGTTGCTGCTCAGCGCCATCAGGACCGGCACGGCGACGCCGTCGAAAGGCAACAACCCGCCCTTGGCCAGGGAAGCGATAGAGGCCGTCGAGGCATGGGCGTCGAGCAACCCGCTGAAAATCGCGGTGACGGTCACCCCGGCCTGGCCAAACACATCAAGCATTGCCGACGAGAGGACGGTGATAGCGGCCATCGCCAGGACCATCGTCACCGCCAGCTTGAGGCTGAAGGCACCGCCGTGCTTGATGGGCTCACCGGCCCGCGCCCTTGGTCGGGGAAACATCAGCACACCGGCGTAGAGAAATACCATCAGCATCCCGCACACCAACGGCCCCCACATCCAACGCAGCAGCGCGGGGTCCACAGCCGCGAGAATCAGGCCCATTTGAGTCACCGTCGCCAGGTTGGATAACATCGCCGCCGCGCTCACCACCTTGAGATTGATCGGCTCTTTGGCCGCGATACCGCCCATGGTCGCGACAGTCGCCGTGGCAGAAGCGAACCCCGAGGCAATCGCACTGAGGGCGTAGCCATAGCGGGTACCCAGGGTTCGAACCGCGACATGCCCCAGCGCACCCACCGCCATCAGCATGACGGTGAGGGTGCACAGGTTGCGCAGGTTGATGGCGTCATAAGGCCCGAGGAATCGATCCGGCGCCAGCGGCAGCACGACCAGCGCGGCGATCAACAGCACCAGGCCATCGCGCAGCTCGGTGGCCGTCAATTGGTTGCGGGCAAAGTGGTGCAGAGCCTGGCGGCTGGCGAGCAGCCCGGCCATCACCACGCCAATCGCGGTCGCCAGGCCCGGGGCGCTCGCACAGAGCCCACCCAGTGCCAATACCGCGAATAACGCCACCTCGCTGGTAATCCCCGGGTCCTTATCGAGATTTCGCCAATAGGCCACGGTCACCAAGGCGCCCAGGGCAAGGGTCATGCCCCCCAGCAACAAGGGACCGCCCGCCTGGATCGCCAGGTAGCCGAGCACCGACGTGATGGCGAAGGTGCGCAGGCCGGCGAAGTCGCGCCGGTCACCCTCGCCTTTGCGCCGTTCGCGTTCAAGCCCCACCAGCAGGCCGATTCCCAGCGCGGCGGCGGCATTGGCGAAGGCCAGGGTTTCAGTCATGGTTACGGCTCTCTGGCGCCCTGGGGCGACTGATCATGCTCAAACATAGCGCGATTGCCTCGCCGCTGCTGCCTTCGATGCAACGCTTTGAAGCGTGTTTGATGCAAATCAAGTTAGCGGGCTCCATGACGCTCATGATTGATGACAGACACCACGCCGCGCGAAACCTCGCCCGGCGCCAACAGGTCCTTGCCCGGGAGGTTTGTCATGTCCACGCAATCACGCTTGATGCTGGTCGTCTCGCCACTGATGGAACACAGCCCGGCGTTCGACCGGGCCGCCGCACTGGCCAAGGCCGAAGGCGCCGCGCTGCATATTGTCGCGTTTGACTACCTCGAAGGCCTGGCCACGGCCGGCCTGGTCAATGAGCAGGCACTGGAGCAGATGCGCCTGGGCTACATCGAGCGCCATCGGCAGTGGCTGGAGGAACAGGCCAGGCCCCTGCGCAAACTCGGTATCGAGGTCACGACAGAAGTGACGTGGGTCGAGCGCCCCTTGCAGGAGATCCTGGTCCACCTCAAGGAAGCGCCGATGGATGCGCTGATCAAGTCGGTGGACCCTGAGTCGTGGTTTTCCCGCCTGATGTTCACGCCGCTGGACGTGCATCTGCTGCGCGAATGCGAAGTACCGCTGCACTTCGTCAACAAGGTTACCCACGCCCGCCCGCGCAAGATCCTGGCGGCCATCGACCCGTTTCATCAGGACGGCCGCTACGAAGGCCTCAATGAGCGGATCCTGAGCGAAGCCAACAAACTGGCCAGTAGCTGCGACGCGACGCTGGAAGTCATCTACGCCTATGACCTTTCGTCCATTACCGCCGCTGAATACGGTTTTGGCAACGGTTCGATGTTCTTCTCCTCGACCCTGGCCCGCCAGCTCTACGAGTCCCAGGGCGCCGCCTTCGATGCCCTGGCCGAACGCAATGGCATCGCCGCGGACCAGCGACGCATGATCATGGGTGACCCGGCCAAGGTGCTGGCGAGCTACGCCGCGTCCCATGACATTGATGTCATCGTCATGGGCCGCGTGCGCTACGGCAGCCTGGACAAGCTGATCGGCAGCACCGTCGAAGGCCTGCTGTACAAGATGCCCTGCAGCGTGTGGGTGATTGCGCCGCAGCAAGTTGGCTGAGGCGGACCTGCGCCGATGGCCTGCAGAACAACCGCTCCGCACCCACAGGAACGCGGCTGATGAACCGACCGAGCAACATACCAGCGGCGCACCCGACAACGCCCTCGCAGAGCCTGGCCTGGTACACGTTGCCCGCCGAACAGGCGCTCAAACACCTGGGTGTCGATGAGCAAGCCGGGCTGGACATCGCCGAAGTCCAGGCCCGGCTTGAACGTACGGGTTTCAACCGGTTGTCAGCGTCGGCCCGGCGGCCAGCGTGGCGGCGATTTCTGCTGCAATTTCATAACATCCTGATTTATGTGCTGCTCGGTTCCGCTGCCATCACCGCAACGCTGCAGCACCTGTGGGACACGGTGGTCATTCTCGCTGTCGTGGTGGCCAATGCGATCATTGGCTATGCCCAGGAAGGCAAGGCCGAGCAGGCCATGGATGCCATCCGCAACATGCTGGCGCCCCGTGCAACGGTGATACGTGCCGGCGAACGCCTGGGCATCGCAGGCGAGGAACTGGTACCCGGCGATATCGTCTTGCTGGAGGCCGGCGACAAAGTCCCGGCGGATCTGCGCCTGCTGCATGCCAATCGGCTCCAGGTCCAGGAAGCCATCCTGACCGGAGAGTCCGCACCGACTGAAAAAAATACCGAACCGGTGCGCATCGAAGCGGCCCTGGGTGATCGTGCCTGCATGGCCTTCAGTGGCACCCTGGTGACCTGCGGACAAGCAACAGGGGTCGTTGTCGCCACGGCAACCTCGACTGAAATCGGGCGCATCAGCAACCTGCTGTCGGCAGTGGAGCCACTGACAACACCCCTGATACAGCAAATGGACGTCTTCGCCCGCTGGCTGACGCTATTGATTTTGCTGATCGCCGGCCTGCTACTCGCTTATGGTCACTTTGTCGGGCATTACGTCTTCACCGAGATCTTCATGGTCGTGGTGGGCATGTCGGTCGCGGCCATACCCGAGGGGTTGCCCGCCGTACTCACCATCACCCTGGCGGTGGGCGTGCGGGCGATGGCCCATCGCAACGCCATCGTTCGGCGCCTGCCGGCCATCGAAACCCTGGGTTCGGTATCAGTCATCTGCACGGACAAGACCGGCACCCTCACCCGTAACGAGATGATGGTGGCATCCGTCGTCACCAGTGACCTGACCTTCACGGTCGACGGTGTCGGCTACCAGCCTTCGGGCAACATGAACCTTGCCGATCAGTTGATCGATACCTCCCATCACCCGGTGCTGGCCGAACTGGGGCGCGCGACCAGCCTTTGCAATGACGCAAGCTTGAGGCAGCACGAAGACACCTGGAAAGTCGAAGGGGATCCCATGGAGGGCGCATTGCTGGTGTTTTGCGCCAAGGCCGGCATCAACGGCGCAGAGGAACGCGGCACCTGGGCCCGCACCGATGCCATTCCGTTCGACGCCAAACACCGCTTCATGGCGACGCTGCATCACAACCATGACCGGCAAGCCGCGATTTATGTCAAAGGCGCGCCAGAGCAGATTCTGACCATGTGCACGCGCCAGCGTAGCAGCACGGGGGCAACGGCCCCGCTCGATGCCGACTATTGGCACACGCAGGCCAATGCCATCGCCGGCAAAGGCCAGCGCGTGTTGGCGCTCGCCGTCAGGTCAGTCCCGCCCGAACACACCCTCCTGGAATTTGCCGATGTGCAAGGGACACTGACCTTGCTGGGCCTGGTCGGGATGATCGACCCGCCCCGCCCGGAAACGATCCAGGCGATCAAGCAATGCCAGGCGGCCGGCATTGTCGTGAAAATGATCACCGGCGACCACGCCGGCACCGCCTGCGCCATCGCTGATCAGATCGGCCTGGACAACCCCGACAAGGTCCTGACCGGCAACGACCTGGACGCCATGAACGATGCCACCCTCAGGGAATCGCTCAAGCAAGTGAACATCTTCGCGCGTACCAGCCCCGAACATAAGCTGCGGCTGGTGACGTTGCTGCAACTCAACGGCATGACCGTGGCCATGACCGGCGACGGCGTCAACGACGCGCCAGCGCTCAAGCGCGCAGATGCCGGCATCGCCATGGGCGGCAAAGGCAGTGAAGCGGCCAAGGAAGCCGCAGACCTGGTACTGGCGGACGATAACTTCGCCTCCATCGTGGCCGCTGTGCGTGAAGGACGGACGGTCTATGACAACATCAAGAAAGTGCTGAGCTGGACGTTACCCACCAACGCGGGCGAGACAATGACCCTGATTGTCGCGCTGCTGTTTGGCCTTACATTGCCAGTCACGGCGATACAGATCCTGTGGATCAACCTGATTACCGCCATCACGCTGGGTATCGCGCTGGCGTTCGAACCGACCGAAGACAACACCATGCGCAGGCCACCGCGCTCACGACAGGAACCGTTGATCAGCGGCGCACTGGTCTGGCATATGGTGCTGGTTTCCATTCTGTTCCTGTGCGGTGTCTACGGTATCTTTACCTATGCCCTGGACCGAGGCTACTCCGTCGAACTGGCCCGCACCCTGGCGGTGAACACCTTGGTCGTGATGGAAATTTTCCACCTGTTCTTTATCCGCAATCTCTACGGCACGTCGCTGACCTGGAAGGGCCTTCGGGGTACGAAGGTTGTGTGGGCGACCATCGCGGTGGTGACCGTCGCTCAGTTCGCCATCACCTACGCGCCGCCGCTGCAAACCGTGTTCGCGACCCAAGCGGTCCCCTTCATGGACGGACTGCTGATCATCGCGGTGGGCGTTGCGCTGTTCGCCATCATCGAAATTGAAAAACAGCTTCGACTGCGTTTAACCGAGTCCGATCGTCAACCGTGACGATCACTCCCCTGCCCACCCACCCCGCAAGGACCTGAACCATGAACGCATCCAGACTCGCCGCCATCGCTCTGACCGCGGTGCTTTTCCCCACGCTGACCTTTGCCCAGCAAGCCACCGACGCCGCCAAGCCGACGCCGCCATCGATGAGCATTGAACAATTTGATCAGCAGATGACGAAGGCCCAGGAAAACCTGAAGAAAATGCAGGAGCAAATGAGCCTGATCCAGAAAACCAGCGATCCGGCGCAACGCCAGAAACTCATGCAAGATCACCAGGCCATGATGCAACAAGGCATGCAGATGATGAATGGGATGATGGGCGGCGGCATGATGGGCGGCCACATGAAGGGGCACGGCCCGATGATGGGTTGGAAACAAATGGGCAACCATTATTCCCAGATGACGCCCGAGCAGATGAAGCAGCACCAGTACATGATGGACAACTACATGGGCATGCAGCAAATGATGATGGAGCAGATGATGCAGCATCAGCAGAATATGGGCACGCCAGCTCCCTAGATCTGTCTCCCGACGATCAGGCCAGGCCCTGCTCCTTCAACCGCCTGTATAACGTGCGCTCACTCACGCCCAGGTGCCTGGCCAGTTCGCGGCGGGTGCCTTTGAAAGTGGCCACGAGCTTTTCCAGATCCCTGCTGTCGGGCCCAGGCATCACGGCTGGGGCGGACAACGCCACGGGGGTCGCGGGCAGATGCAAGGCGTGAATGACACCGTCATCGGCAAACAGCGCAGCCCTTTCCAGGACATTGCGCAGCTCGCGGATATTGCCCGGCCAGGCAAACCGCTGCAATTGCATCAGCGCTTCGGGATCGATGGTCAGCCGACGCTTACCAATGCCGGAACGTTGCAGGAACGAATCCACCAACAAGCCGATGTCTTCAAGGCGATGCCGCAAGGGCGGTAAATGGATGGGAAAAACGCTGATGCGGTAGTACAGGTCCTGCCTGAACTCGCCTTTCTCGAGCATTTTCTCCAACGGCTTATGGGTCGCGGCCACCAACCTGAAGTCCGCGTGCAGGGTTTCCACACTGCCGACACGACGATAGGTTCCAGACTCGATCAGTCGCAACAGCTTCACCTGCATGGCCAGGGGAACGTCGCCTATCTCATCGAGAAACAGCGTGCCGCCCTGGGCCGTCTCCACCAGACCCACCTTGCGCACGGTGGCGCCGGTAAACGCGCCCTTCTCATGACCGAACAGCTCGCTCTCGAACAAGGTTTCGGTCAACCCGGAGCAATCGACTACGACAAAAGGCCCGGCTGCCCGCTCACTGGTTTCATGGACGGCGCGGGCAAACAGTTCCTTGCCGGTGCCGGACTCTCCCAACAGCAGGACCGGTAACATCGAGGGCGCTACCCGCTGCAGTTCCAACAGCGCCTGATTAAAGGCCGGCGAACTGCCCACCAGCCCCTCATTACTGGGCCGGGCCGATGCGCTACGCACCTGGGTAAGACGTTCCACATAAGCGCTGATGACGCCATGCTCATTGAGGATCGGGCGCAGTTCCACGTCGACGTGTTCGGGCCCGCGCGGTGTGTGATGAATGTGCAAGACCCGATCCGGGCCGCGCATCTCCCTGGCCTTTTTCATCGGGCAGTGCTCACCGGCCTGGTCACAAGGCACATCGTAGTGGTGGGAAACCCGATAACACTTATGGCCAATGAATGGTTTGTCGGCGCTGCCGAACTGACGCAGGTAAGCCGTGTTCGCCGCCAGAATGTTGTAATCGGGATCGAGGACGATCATCGGCTGGGGCTCGTGCTCCAGAAACGAGACCAGGGATTGCACCTGGTCTGGATGTGGAAGCAGGTCTTGGGTAGGCGGCAGGCTGTGTGTCATCGCGGCTCCAGTCATTCATCCAGCAAGGGTGACACTGCCACTATGCCAACAAACGCTGCCAATGGCAGTGCAATTGTCTGGAGATTGTCGCGCGCCTTGCCGGCACCCATCAATTTAAATGAATAAAATCATAATGTTATCCATCTAAATCGCTCCCGGAATCAACATGGCAGCATTATTGCTGTGTCTGTCCTTCAAGCGGCCGAGAGCCCCGAAGGAGACCGTTCATGACCGTAAAACCGTACGTCGAAGGATTTTTCGATCCTGAGACCCACACTGTCAGCTATCTGGTGCTGGACGAAGCGACCCGCCAGTGCGCGTTGATCGACAGCGTCCTGGATTACGATCCCAAATCAGGCCGTACCACAACCACCTCGGCCGACAAGCTGATGGCCCGGGTGAGCGAGCTGGGGGCGAAGGTCGAATGGATTCTTGAAACCCACGTCCATGCCGACCACCTCACCGCCGCCCCGTACCTGAAGGAAAAACTCGGTGGCACGATAGGGATCGGCAGCCAGATTACCGCCGTGCAGGAAGTCTTTGGCACGCTGTTCAACATAGGTGGGGAGATGCCCCGCGATGGCAGTCAGTTCGACCATTTGTTTGTCAATGACGAGTCATTCACGGTCGGTACGCTGCAATGCCGTGCGCTCCACACACCGGGCCACACCCCCGCCTGCATGACGTATGTCATCAGCCACGGCCAGGAAACGGCGGCATTCGTTGGCGACACCTTGTTCATGCCCGACTACGGTACCGCACGGTGTGACTTCCCCGGTGGCAACGCGCATGCCTTGTTCCGATCCATCAACAAGGTCTTGAGCCTGCCGGCCAACACCCTCCTCTACACCTGTCACGATTACCAACCGGATGGCCGCGAGGTGCAATTTTCCAGCACCGTCGCCGAGCAACGTACCGACAATGTCCACGTCCGTAACGGCATCAGTGAAGAAGCATTCGTGACGATGCGCACCCAGCGCGATGCCTCGCTGGACATGCCGACGCTCATCCTGCCATCGGTCCAGGTCAACATGCGGGCCGGGCATTTCCCGGAGCCGGAATCGAACGGCACGTGCTACCTGAAAATCCCACTCAATCGGCTCTGAAGACCCGCCCCCTCTCATAAGAAAAACCGTCATCACGGAGACAGTCATGGACATCCGCCACCTTGCGTCCGGCCTCTCGATCTCAGGGCAGATTCATCCCGACCAAATGAGTGAGATCAAAACCAGCGGCTTTCGCGCCATCATCTGTAACCGCCCAGATGGTGAAGGCAGCGATCAACCTTTGTTTGCCGACATCCAGCGTGCGGCACAGGCAATGGGCATCGAAGCGCACTACCTTGCCGCAGAGTCCGGCAAGGTGACCGACGAACAGGGCGTTGCCTTCGGCAAATTGTTCGAGTCCTTGCCCAAGCCCGTGTTGGCGTATTGCCGCTCCGGCATGCGCTCGACCACGATGTGGGCACTGTCCCAGGCCGGCCAGCAGCCCTTGCCACAGATTGTCGAAACAGCCAGCAAAGCCGGCTTCGACATGAAAGGCGTCATTCGCAGAATTGCCAACGAAGGACGCACGCCTGTCGGCGTGGCCGAAGCCCGGCATGCCGTGGTCATTGTCGGCGGCGGCGCGGCGGGCATCGCGGCAGCTTCAAGCCTATTGGCCCGCGAGCCGGGCCTGGACATTGCCATTATCGACCCGGCGGATGTGCATTATTACCAGCCCGGCTGGACCCTCGTCGGCGGTGGCGTCTTCGACGCACACAAAACGGCCCACACGATGGGCGCGACTATTCCCCGGGGCGTACATTGGATCAAGGCGGCAGTGGCTGCCTTCGAACCTGAAAACGACGCCATTATTCTCGATGGATGCCGCATGGTCCGCTACGAGCAGTTGATCGTGTGCCCGGGCCTTAAACTGGATTGGCATGCCATAGAAGGCTTACCGCAGACACTGGGGCGCAACGGCGTCACCTCGAACTATCTGTACCACCTGGCCCCCTACACCTGGGAACAGGTGCAGCAACTGCGCAATGGCCGGGCGATTTTCACGCAGCCCCCCATGCCGATCAAATGCGCCGGGGCCCCTCAAAAAGCGATGTACCTGTGCGCCGACCACTGGAGGCGCCAAGGCGTACTCGACGATATCGAGATCGACTTCTGCAGCGCCGGGACAGTCCTGTTCGGCGTTCCCGACTACGTGCCGGCCCTGATGGAATACGTCCACGCCTATGGGATCGACCTGAGTTTCGGCAGTACGCTGGCGTCTGTCGATGGACCGGCACAAACGGCGACCTTCAGCTGCGTCAAGGTCGATGGCAGTACTCACCTGGTGACGCACGACTTCGACCTGCTGCATGTGGTACCTCCCCAGGTGGCGCCGGATTTTATCCGCGTAAGCCCTCTGGCCGATGGGGCGGGCTGGATCGATGTCGACCCCGACAGCTTGCGGCATAAGACCTGGGTGAATATTCACGCATTGGGCGATGCGACCAATACCAGCAACGCAAAAACCGCAGCGGCGGCGCGCAAGCAGGCGCCCGTGGTCGCCCATAATGTGCTGGCGGCCATGGGCAAGGCCAAGGGCAGCGCCCATTACGACGGCTACGGTTCCTGCCCGCTGACCGTGGAACGGGGCAAGGTCGTTCTCGCTGAATTCACCTACGGCGGCAAGCTCGCCCCCAGCTTCCCATCCTGGCTGATCGACGGTACTCGGCCTTCGAGACTCGCCTGGCTACTTAAAGAGCGCATTCTTCCACCGCTGTACTGGAAAGCCATGCTCAAGGGCCGTGAATGGCTGGCGAAACCTGAACTGGCGGACCTATGAAATCAAACCTCTGCTCCAGGAGACCGAGATGATTACCGTCCTGGTACTGGGCTTTGCGGTGGGCGTGATCCTCGCGCTGACCGGTGCCGGCGGCGGCATACTCGCCGTCCCGTTCCTGGTTTTTGGCGTGGGCATGGGCATGGCCGAAGCCGGGCCCATTGGTTTGCTGGCGGTGGGCCTGGCCGCCACCCTGGGCGCCGTGATGGGTCTGCGCAATGGCATCGTGCGCTACAAGGCTGCACTGCTGACGGCCAGTGCGGGGGTCATCTGCTCGCCATTGGGCCTTTGGTTGGCGCAGCGCACGCCCAACCGTCCGCTGACGATCCTGTTTGCCTTGTTGCTGATGTACGTGGCCTTCCGGGCCTTTCAAAAATCACTGCCGTCTCATGTCGGGGCAAAGGCCTGTGAAACACGCAAGCCGCCACCCTGTGTCCTGGACGAAAATCGCGGCAAGCTGAACTGGACCGGCCCTTGTGCGTGGGCGCTCACGGCTTCGGGCATGGTCGCCGGGGTTCTATCCGGTTTGCTCGGCGTCGGCGGTGGTTTCGTCATGGTTCCGGCGCTCCAGCGGTACACCAATTTGACCACCCAGTCGGTGCTCGCCACGTCGCTGACCGTCATCGCTTTGGTTTCCATGTCAGGGGTGCTGGCGAGTTCGGCGACGGGCCACCTGCAATGGCCAATAGCGCTACCCTTTTCCATGGGGGCCATCGTCGGCATGCTCGGCGGGCGCCTGGTCGCTGCCAGATTGCCGGAACCCTATCTGCAAAGAGGCTTCGCCCTGGTGTCGACGCTGGTAGCGGTCGCCCTGCTGGTAAAGGTCCTGGGTTGAATCACGTAGTGGAATATCAACGATGTGTAGCGGAGAACGCTGATGAACATTGATTGGCTCAACTTTACGCCGTGGTCATCCCTGGCCGGCGGCATGTTGATCGGCTTGGCGGCCAGCCTGTTCGTGGTTGCCAACGGCCGGATCGCCGGCATCAGTGGGCTGATCGGCAGCCTGCTGCAGCGTGGCAGCGAAGGCCTGGGCGAGAAGGCCCTGTTTCTCCTGGGCCTGCTCGTCGCGCCGCTGTTATGGGGCGTGTTTGCCAGCTTGCCGCCGATCGAGTTCCAGAACGGCTGGTTCGGCCTCGCTGTCGCCGGCCTGTTGGTGGGGGTCGGCACTCGTTACGGTTCGGGCTGCACCAGTGGCCATGGCGTGTGTGGCCTATCGCGCCTTTCACCCCGCTCGATGGTCGCCACGGCGTGTTTCATGCTCAGCGGTTTCGCCACGGTATTTGTCCTGCGTCACGTGATGGGGGTTTGAACATGCGCAAACTGACGGCATTCATCGCCGGCCTGCTCTTTGGCCTCGGGCTGCTCCTGGCAGGCATGGCCAACCCGAAAAAAGTGTTGGGCTTCCTGGACCTGGCCGGCGCCTGGGATCCGTCCCTGGCGCTGGTGATGATCGGGGCGATTGGCACCGCCATCGTCCCCCTGGCCTGGGCGCGCCAACAGACTCAGTCGTTGCTGGGCAGCCCCATGCAGTTGCCGGTCAAGCGAGAACTGGACCCACGCCTGATTGGCGGCAGCCTGGTGTTTGGTATCGGCTGGGGCATCGCCGGCATCTGCCCTGGCCCTGCCGTGGCCATCCTGCTGACCGGACACTGGCAAGCCTTTGTGTTCATGCTGGCCATGTTGGCGGGCATGTTGTTGTTCACCGCGCTGGAAACCCGGCGCAACCGCTGATCGGGAATTCACCGTGAATCCGTGGCGAGGACTTGCTCCCGCTTGTAGGAGCTGTCGAGCGAAGCGAGGCTGCGATCTTTCCCATGACACTTGAGTCCCAAGCGAAAGATCAAAAGATCGCAGCCTTCGGCAGCTCCTACACCGCAGCCCAGCGGGAGCAAGCGCCGGGAACGTCATTTAAAAGCGCCCTATTTCCAAGGTCGCGCATAACCCACCTTCGACTCGATTTTCCAGCCGGACCTGGCCTCCCAGGCGTTCGGCGATGGTGCGTACAATCGTCAGCCCCAACCCCGCCCCTTGGTCATTGCCGCGGCTGTAGAACCGTTCGAATAGCCGCTCACGCTCGGCCTCGTCGATACCCGGCCCCTGGTCTTCGACGGACAGCTCGTAGTGATCCCCCTTCCTCGCCAGGCGTACGGTGATCGTGCCCTTGGCCGGCGAAAAATTGGCCGCGTTGGTCACCAGGTTGTTCAAGGCGATGTCGATGGCCACCGGGTCGATTCGAACCGGGCCGATGTCATCGCTGACATCCAGCACCGGCTCGAGCCCCTTGCTCAACAACCAGGGCGTCAGTTGAACCAGGCTCGCACGCACCGTGGCGGGCAGGTCGATGACCGCAGGCGTCGGAACACCTGCCTGCGGTTCGAGCCGCGCCATGGTGAGCAGTTGATTGACCAAACGCGTGGTGCGATCGACGCCAGCGAGCAGGTGTTCCAGGGATTCGCGACGGCTTTGCTCGCTCCCCGCCTCCATCAGGTTCTGTGCATGCACCCGCAGCACGGCCAAGGGCGTACGCATTTCATGGGCGGCGTCGGCAATGAAACGCCGCTCACGGCCCATCACCTCCTGGATCTGCGCCAATACACGGTTGAGGGCCGCCTGCATGGGCTCAAGCTCCGTAGGGAGCGGCATCATTTGCAGGGGTTCCAGCGAGCCGGGATGCCTGGCGCGCAACTTCGCCGCCATATCGACCAGGGGTTTGAGGCCCCAGCCGATGGCCAGCCAGATCACTGCGGCAAGCACCACGCTGCCAATCAGATTGGGGATGACGGTGTGACGAACAATGCGATCGACCAGGTCGGCACGCACGTCATCACGCTCGCCCACCCAGATCTTCAAGCCGTATTGCGCGTCGTCCAGGACGAACGCCCGCCACTTACGGTTTTTCTGGTCCACAACCTCACTGAAGCCAGGCGCGCTCGGCGGTGAGGTGAACGACGGAGCGCTGGACGTATGCACCAACACCGAACCTTGTGAGTTCCAGACCTGGAAAGCGATCTTGCTTTCATAGGGATGACCGTCGACTTTGGGCACGGCCTGCCCCAACGCCGAATTGAACGCCTGATACAGTTCGGCGTGCTCCTTGCTCGCCATCGGCATGCGCATCACGCCCTGCAACAGCCGGGCATTCTGCGCCAACTGGGCATCGTAGACCTCGGCGATTTCGTGGTTGCTGTCATGCAGGTTGAATACGCTGATGATCAACAGGCCAAGAAACAGCAGGCCGAGGATCAACGTGAGCGTACGCCGCCGGATCGAACTCATCGACGCTCCTCCACCAGGTAACCGACACCACGAATGGTGCGGATCAGGTCGGTGGAGAATTTCTTGCGCAGGTGATGGATGTGCACTTCCAGCGTGTTGCTCTCGGCCTCCTCGCTCCAGCCGTAGAGCAACTGCATCAGATGATCGCGAGTCATGACGCGGCCCGGCGGCGAGAGCAGTTCATGGAGCAGTTGATATTCCTTGGGGGTCAGGGCCACCGGCTTGCCCTGGTAACTGACTTGCTGGGTAACGGGGTTCAGGCTGATGCCAGCATGTTCGATCAACGCCTGGGCGCGGCCGGCGCTGCGGCGCAACAAGGCCCGCAGCCGGGCCTTGAGCTCCGCCAGGTCGAAGGGCTTGACCAGATAATCATCGGCCCCGGCGTCCAACCCGGCGATGCGATCCTCGGTGGCATCCCGGGCGGTGAGGATCAGCACCGGCAGGTTGGAGCCACTGTCACGCAAGCGCCGCAACACTTGCAGGCCGTCCATGCGAGGCAAGCCAAGGTCAAGCACCGCCAGGTCGAAAGTTTCACTGAGCAGCGAATGCAAGGCGCTGCTGCCGTCCTGTACCCAGTCGACGGTATAGCCTTCGCGACTCAGGGCCTGATGGATGCCCTCACCCAAGGCCACGTCGTCCTCGATCAGTAATAAACGCACATGCGCTCCTGTCAGTTCAGTTGCTTGTTCACATCCACCAGTAACGCGTCGATCTCCTTGCGGCGTCCGGCATCGGCCGTTTCCCGACCCGGCCGCGGCGCTGCCTGCAAGGCTTTTTGCAGCGCTGCCTTGGCTTCGCTGTAGCGCTTCTGACGGTAGAGGTGATCGCCCCAAAAGTACAGGCTGTCGATGCCGTTCGGGTTGAGTTGCAAAGCCTGCTGGAGCAATTGCTCGGCCTTGTCCGAGTCGCCAAAACCCAGGGGCCAGCCCGGCACCCGGTCGTAGAGTGCACCGAGGCTGGTGTAGGCCGAGCCTTGCAGGGCCTTGGAGTCCAGGGTCAGGGCTTTTTCCAGGTCACCCTTGGCATCCTTGACCTTGCCCAACGCACCGATCCCACCCTTGGCACCGGCCCAACTGCTGTTGACGATGCCAGACCAGATCCACGCTTCGGCCACCGATTGGCGCTCCTGCTTGAACGCCGATGCCTGGACGGCGAGTTTCTCGAACGCATCGGCGCGTTGGCCTTCGGGCACTTCATATTGAATGTGGGCCCAGCTCTGCTGGATGTCGCTGAGACGTTGCTGGTCGGCCGCTTCCAAGGCCCAGACGCTTTGGCTCAGGGTGCCGATCAATAGGTAAGCGAGGACTTTTTTCATGGCTTGAGGTGCTCGTTTTCAGGTTTGTGACTGAGGCGGCGCACCAGCGGCAATTGCTTGCGCAGGCCACGGTCCACCAGGTTGGGCAGCAGGCTGTTGAGGCCGACGAAAAAGCGTTCGGGCCAACCCAGATACAGCTCGCGACGGTCGCCGATAATCGCGTGGATCACCGCCGCCGCCACGGTTTTCGGGTCGTCGACGTTGGCCTTGAGGGCCTGGTTGAGCGCATCGGCCGCCGGGCTGTTCATCGAGGTACGGGTGGCCCGGGGCGCTACGTAGAGCACCCCGACACGGGTATCGGCCAACTCCCGGCGCAAGGCTTCGGAAAAACCGCGCAAGGCAAACTTGCTGGCGCAGTAGCTGGCATAGCCCGGGTAACCGATTGATCCATAGGTCGAGCCGACGTTGACCACCATCGCGCTGTCAGCCTGCTTGAGCAGTGGCAAGAGCAGTTTGGTCAGGCAGATCGGCGCGCTGATGTTCAGCGCCAGCATGGCGTTGATCTCGCTGTCGTCGAGCTGTTCGAGCATGGCGAAGTGGTTCACGCCGGCGGCATTGATCAGCAGGTTGATGCCGCCCTGGGCCTCGGCGGCGACCAGCACTTTGCGCCGGTCGGCGAGGAAGGTCAGGTCGGCTTCGACCCAGCTCAAGTGCTGCGGATAACGCTCCAGCAACGGCTGCAAGGCTTCGCGACGCCTGGCCACGGCCAGTACCCGCGCGCCACTGGCGCACAGGGCGGCGGCGATGGCCTGGCCGATTCCGCCGCTGGCGCCGGTCAGCACGACACGCGCATCACACAGGCGCATGTTCGTGCTCCCCGTCGCGCGGCAGGCCGCGGAACATGTCGGTGTACAACCGGTACACCACCTTGGAGGCATGGATCACCGCAGCCTGGTCCGCCGGATCGTCCAGCCGGTTCATCAGGCCGCGATAAGTCTGCATATGCCCGATGTCGAGCGATCCATGGGAGCTGAGGTAGCTGAACGCCGTGGGCGGCAATTCCAGGCGCTGACGGATGCTGTCAGCGGCATGGGTCGCCAGGGCGATACTGGTGCCCTCCAGCACATTGACCATGCCGAACAGGCCTACCGGGTTGCCTCGGGCGATCAAGTCATAGAGGTAACTGACCATCAGTTCGATGGGCAACGAGGGCTGGCCGTTGCGCACCGCCTCCTTATCGCCACCGCACACGGCAATGTCATCCAGCACCCATTGCTCGTGGCCGTACTCTTCGTCGATGTATTCACACACGGCCTTGCGCAGCCATTCCAGGTGCGTTGGCAGGCGCGCCCCGCAAGCCATCATCAACGGTACGGTATGGCGCACGTGGTAATACGCCTGGATCAGGAAGCCCCGGTAACTGGCCAGGCTGACCTGGCCGTTGAGGGCATCGCGGATGATTGGCAGATTGAACAGGGTCTGGCGTTCTTGCTGGGTGGCTTCTTGCAACGTGTCAAAAAAACTCATGATGGGGATTCCTCGGACAAGACAGATGAAGTGAGCTGCGCGCGGTAATGCTCGACGATGGCCTCCCGGCGTGGCCGGCCATTGGCGGTGAGCAGGCCATTGCCAGCGCTGAAGGGTTGGTCCAGACGCGTCCAGCGATGGACCCGTGCGTAATCGGGCAGCGTGTCGTTGGCCTTGGCCACGGCCAACTCCAGCGCTTGATCGGTACAGTGGGTGCGGGCGGGCCAGAGCAGCGCATGGTTGTGCGGCATGGCTTCGCCATAAACGAAGGCCTGGGCAATGTCACCGCCCTGGGTGAGTTCGGCTTCAACCCATTCGGGGTTCACGTTGCGACCGAAACTGGTCACGAACTGGTGCTTCTTGCGCCCGCGCAGGTAAAGGAAACCGTCTTCGTCGAACTCACCCAGGTCACCGCTGGGCCACCATTCGCTGGTGTGCGGTGGCTCACCCAGGTAACCGAGCAGCGTCGAGCCCTTGATCAGGACTTCGCCGTCATCGGCCAAGCGCACCTCCACATGGGGCAGCGGCTGGCCGACACTGCCGGCACGATGAGCCTGTGGCCGATTGAGGCAGACCACCGAGGCGCATTCCGACAGCCCATAGCCTTCAAACACCGCCAGGCCAACCCGCCGGGCTCGCTGCAACAAATCGTGGGACACCCGTGCCCCGCCAACGGCGGCAAATCGCACGAGGTGCGGGTTGAACAGCTTCTGTTCGGCGGCCGTGACCAACATCAACAGCAGTTGCGGAACCAGGATCAGGCTGTGCGCCCGACGCGCCGCCAGGCATCCCAGCAGGCGCACCGGGTCGACCCCGCTGGCGCCCTGGATGCCGAGGGTCTTCTGGCTGGGCAGGCTCAGCATGGCACCGGCATACAACGCCGCGTAGCAGCCAAGGTTTTCCAGCAGAATCGCCAGGGGCAGCAACGCCAGGTGATGCCTGGCCTCGACCGGTTGGCTGGCCTGCTCCAGTTCACGGGCCACCCGCAACAGGCTGTCGGCGCTCAGGCAGACACCTTTGGGCGTGCCGGTGGTACCGGAGGTGAACGTCAGCTTGGCGGTGCCGGCCGGCAGGCGACTCGGTCCGTCGAAGTGCCGCCGCCAGAACTCGCCACTGTGCTGGTATCCGGCAGCTTGCAGTTCCGCTTCGAACGCAGGCTCGGCAATCACTCGCTCGGCCTGGCTCTGTTCCAGGCAGTGCCGACGTTGAGCCTGGCTGAAAAACCCGGGCAGGAAGACGCAGGTCAGCCCTTCGAACAGTGCGGCAAGGTCCCAGAGCATCGCTTCGATGCCATTGTCCAGGGCCAGGGCGACAACACTGATGCGTTCATCGCGCAGACGTTGCTGGCGGTACACCACTTCGGAATAAAGTGTCGCGTAGTCGAGCTGCGAGCCGTCGCCCCACAGTGCCACGGCATGGCCCCTGCGCTCGGCATGACCACGCAGGGTGCGCTTAAAGCGTTCCATTTCAGGCGACATGGCTGGTTTCTCCGAGGTCCGTCGGCAGTCCCAGGCGATTGAACAGGCCGCTATTGCGCAGGTGAATGAAACCGGCGCGGATGTTCCCGACATGAACCCACGGCTGGCTTTCGTAGTAGCGCCCCCAGAGATGGCGGTCCTCGCCGAGGCGCTGCGGGTCGGCCGGGCACAGGGTCACAGGCTTGAGGCCCAGGCGATGGAAGCTGTTGACCAGGCCGATGTTGCCGGTGAACGCGACCCACTCCAGGCCGCCCATGGCCAACAGATATGTGATCGCGATGATGCTCAGCCGGGCGCTCCCCGTGTCGCTGGCGGCCAGGTTGCCGACCTCGACAATGCCGGCGCGATCCACCGCACGGTCGGCGGCGGCGCTGATCAAGGGCTCGATGGGGCTGTCCAGATAACGCTCGAGAAACAGCGCCCCCTGAGCGGCCCGGCGCACACCAGCGGCTGCGCAGAGCGTGCCGTGGACATCGTCGAGCCCGAACAGCTGCGGCATGAAGTGACGAATATCGGCGCCGTGGACCTGGCGAAAACGCTGCTGGATGAACGCCTCGAGCTCAGCTCGCCGAGGTTGTCCCGGCAAAGCCCGGTGCAAGTGGCGAACCGGCGGGGCGGCGTCGCCAAAGGCCAGCGGCAGATGGATGTTCCAGTCGAAATCGGGCATGGGTCAACGTTCTCCCTCGGGCTATTGGGAGAAAGTATCGGGGCCGTTTCTTAACGAAGTCTGAAGGTGGCAAATTTGGGTTCGTTCGACAAATAGTCCGGTCAAACCGGAGCTGCCCTTGATCGTTTTTCCGTAGTACAGTAGGCAAAACCCGATAAATATCCACTTTGAGATGACCCTGACGTGCCAGGCCCCAACCTCAACGGCCCCGCACACCCCGTCATCCTCCTGCCGCGGCGGTAACTGCATGATCGACATCACCGAAGTTTCCATTGCCCAACTGCGCGCCGCGCTGGAGTCGGGCCAGACCACGGCGGTAGCGCTTGTCCAGGCTTACCTCGCCAGGATCGATGCCTACGACGGCCCCGATACGCCCACAGCCCTCAACGCGGTGGTGGTGCGCAACCCCGATGCCTTGAAAGAAGCCCGGGCCTGCGATGCCCGTCGGGCCAACGGCCAGACCCTGGGGCCGCTCGACGGTATTCCCTACACGGCCAAGGACAGTTACCTGGTCAAGGGCCTCACCGCCGCTTCCGGCAGCCCGGCGTTCAAGGACCTGGTTGCTTATCGCGATGCGTTCACCATCGAACGGCTTCGCGCCGCCGGGGCCATTTGCCTGGGCAAGACCAACATGCCGCCCATGGCCAACGGCGGCATGCAGCGCGGGGTGTATGGGCGTGCGGAAAGCCCGTACAACGGCGACTACCTCACCGCCCCCTTTGCCTCGGGCTCCTCGAACGGTGCGGGCACGGCAACTGCCGCCAGTTTCGCAGCGTTCGGCCTTGCCGAAGAAACCTGGTCGAGCGGGCGCGGTCCAGCGTCGAACAATGGCTTGTGCGCGTATACACCGTCACGCGGCGTGATCTCGGTGCGTGGCAACTGGCCGTTGACGCCGACGATGGACGTCGTCGTGCCCTACGCCAGGACCATGGCCGACCTGCTGGAAGTGCTGGACGTGGTGGTCGCCAATGACCCGGACACCCGTGGCGACCTGTGGCGCCTGCAACCCTGGGTGCCGATTCCGAGCGTCGACTCGGTTCGTCCGGCCTCGTATCCGAGCCTTGCCAGCCACCCAAATGCGCTGGCAGGCGTTCGGTTCGGCGTTCCTCGGATGTACATCAACGCCGACCCTGACGCAGGCACAGCCCAAGCCCCCGGCATCGGCGGCCCGACGGGGCAGCGAATCATCACCCGCGCTTCGGTGATCGAGCTCTGGGAGCAAGCGCGCAAGGCGCTTGAGGCCTGCGGCGCCGAAGTGGTCGAGGTGGATTTTCCCCTGGTGTCCAACTGCGAGGGCGATCGTCCTGGCGCACCCACGGTGTTCACCCGCGGCCTGGTTTCCAAAGAGTTCCTGCACCATGAGTTGTGGGACCTGTCGGCCTGGGCATTCGATGACTTCCTGCGGGCCAACGGTGATCCGAAGCTGAATCGCCTGGCCGACGTCGACGGACCGAAGATCTTCCCCCACGACCCGGGCACCCTGCCCAACCGAGAGGATGATCTGGCCGCTGGCATGGATGAGTACGTGAAGATGGCCCAGCGCGGCATCACGCCGTGGGACCAGATCCCGACCCTGCCCGACGGCCTGCGTGGGCTTGAAGAGACACGTCGAATCGATCTGGAGGACTGGATGGCGCGACTGGGCCTGGACGCGGTGATCTTCCCGACCGTCGCCGACGTCGGCCCGGCCGATGCTGACGTCAACCCGGTGTCTGCCGATATCGCCTGGAGCAACGGCGTCTGGGTCGCCAACGGCAACCTTGCCATCCGCCATCTGGGCGTGCCCACCGTCACCGTGCCGATGGGCGTCATGGCGGACATCGGCATGCCGGCCGGGCTGACGTTTGCCGGGCGTGCCTATGATGATTCGAAGCTGTTGCGATTGGCTTCGGCGTTTGAATCGATAGGTTCAAAACGCCTGGTCCCACCGCGGACGCCGCTGCTGTCGGCTTGATCGTTTAGCGGGTTTGGTCTTGGGGCTGCTACGCAGCCCAGCGGGAGCAAGCTCCCTCGCCACAAAAGCAGCGCTCGACTTCATTTTTGAGTACGAGCGCAACCCCGTGGCGAGGGAGCTTGCTCCCGCTGGGCTGCGCAGCAGTCCCTAGACCGGCTCTACCACCCTGATTATTACGGCGCCTACTTTCGGGATTTCGATGGCAACAAGCTTTGCGTCTGTTGCCATGACTCGGTGTCGACTTAGTCGATCGTAATGCATGGCCTATGACCAGGCGGGGCGTTCAAGATAGCAAGATCGGTCGAGCGCGTTGTGCTTGTCAGCCTCATGCTGGTGTCCTCAAAGGGGGAAAACCATGACCGTCGAGTTTCCGCAAGTCTCCCGACTGGGAGCGCTGGAGTACGACGTTCAAGCCATTGAGGTAATCGTTTATTGGCGCTTTCGTTTCCTGCCTAGCCAATGTACGAATAAACAGCGAAGTCGAACCCATTGAACGGAAAAGAAGCGACCTCTTTCATCCCCATTTTCAAGTGCGCACGAAGCGACGCTTCATTGTCTTTACGTATGAAAAGAATGCCTTCGCGCCCAGGCTCGAGCCGTCGAAGATCCGCGAACATGCGTTGGGCCAAGCCCTTGCCACGCTCTTCCTCGCCTACGCAAATCGGACCATAGACATAGGCATCCGCCGCGCCAGGATAAGCGCCGAACATCGCCTGTACGATCGGCAGGTCGGCATTCATCGCACGCGTGGTGGTCATCAGGAAACCGGTGATATGGCCATCGCGACGCGCAACAATCAGGGGCATCTCCTGCATCATCGCCATCACACGGGCCTCTGGCAGGCTCGCAGAAAGCGAGCCGCCACGCGCCATCTGATTCGCAGCCTGAAGCACCAGGATTCCGTCAAGGTCGGCCTCATTGGCTCTGCCGACAACGCTTTCATGATTCGTCATTTGAGGTATCTCTGCTGGCTAATTAAATGACTACATTTACCGTGACTGCCAGAAGATTAGTACATGAAAACAATTTCAGGACTTGTACCTCAACAACGCGAGCCTTGATCCATAGGCAACACCCATACATTGCATTGCAACCGGATCAGTGCGGACTCGCTTGCCAAGGCATGATGGCTTTCCGGCGAAATTGGCTCGCTGGAAAGTGTCCACCATGTCCCCGCACACCCGTCAACCATGTGTCCGGTCCGTACAAAAAGCGCGAAAGTAACCAAAGCGCTCATGCCCCACCACTTGGCACCTCGCCTAGGCTCGGCGTGCCCCAGATCAACGTCCACCGCGAGGCGGCCTAGCAGCCGACCTGGTTCTGGTCGTACACCCGTCAGATCTGTGGGAGCAAAGCTTGCTCGCGATGAGGCCGGTACATCCAACATCACCGTAAACTGACACACCGCTTTCGCGAGCAAGCCCGCTCCCACAGGGGAGCGCGGGTGTTCGCAGCACCTGAACACGACACAAAAAACCATGTGGGAGCGGGCTTGCTCGCGAAGGCGTCGGCATAGCCAACATCACCGCAAACTGACACACCGCTTTCGCGAGCAAGCCCGCTCCCACAGGGGGCCGCGGGTGTTCGCAACATCTGAACACGACACAAAAAACTGTGGGAGCGAGCTTGCTCGCGATGAGGCCGGCACATCCAACATCACCGTAAACTGACACACCGTCTTCGCGAGCAAGCTCGCACACAGGAGAAACGCGGTCCCACCAAGAACCAGGTCGGCTATCAGGCCGCCTCGCGGTGGACGTTGATCTCGGCAATGCCTTCGTTCAGGCATGCCGAGCCTAGGCGAGACACCGAGTGGTGGGGCATGCGTTTTTGGTTACTTTTGGCAGGTCCCGCTCCCGGCTTTTCCAAAAGTGACCCGCCGTCAGGGCTGAACCCTAAGCAGCCGTTACCGCAGCAACGGCTATACACACCAATCCCAGCATTTCATCCGGTGAAACAGTCGGGCCGTCAGCCTAGACCTCGAGCACCAACGGCTCGCTCCCCTGGGCCGGTACGGCGCAACAAATCAGCACCTCACCTTCGCCAACCGGTTCGGCCGGCAGGCTCAAGTAATGCACCTGGCCGCGGCTCAAGCGGGTTTTGCAGGTGCCGCAGGAACCGCCACGGCAACTGAATTCCGGGTTCAGGCCGCGCGCTTCGGCCAGCTCCAGCAACGTCCCGCTGCCCGGCTCCCAACGTGCCTCCTTGCCGGAACTGGCGAACAAGACCTTCACCGCTTCACTCGCAGCCGGCACTTGCACGGGCGCAGGTACTCTGACTTCCAGATCCCGCACAAGCGTCGAGGGACCGAAGGTTTCCGCGTGGATGCGATCGTCAGGGATACGCAGTTTGCGCAGCCCGTCGTACAGCGCCTGGGTAAAGCTGCCCGGCCCGCACAAATAGAAGTCGTAGTCGTTGAGCGGCAGCAGCGTCTTGAGCAGTTCCACATCGATCCTGCCGGCCAGGTCATAGCCCTCAGCGCCCCCTCCATCAGTGGGCGGCTGGCTGACCATGCGCAGAACCTGCAGCTTGTCACCGGCACGGGCG
The DNA here is from genome assembly GCF_000416195.1 of Pseudomonas sp. CFII68. Lineage (NCBI taxonomy): Bacteria > Pseudomonadati > Pseudomonadota > Gammaproteobacteria > Pseudomonadales > Pseudomonadaceae > Pseudomonas > Pseudomonas sp. CFII68. The sequence goes on along the minus strand of NZ_ATLN01000025.1, from coordinate 8,133 downwards.
GCCAGTTCGTCGATCTCGTCACGGAAAGCCAGGCCGGCCACCGAGCGGGCGCTTTGCACCAGCCAGACCGGGCGCATGCGGCTGATGCGTTGGCCCTGGTAAACCACCTCGCGCAGCATCGACAACAACGGTGTGATGCCCACGCCCGCTGCCAGCAAGACCAACGGACGCCGCTCGGTGGCCTGGACGGTGAAATGGCCCTGGGGCGCCCGCGCCTCAATCTCGTGCAGCGCCTGCACCTGATCATGCAGGTGGGACGACACCGAGCCATCGCGCTTGACGCTGATGCGCAAAAAATCATCCGACGGCGCACTGGATACACTGTAGGTCCGGATCGATGGAGCGTTCTGCCCCTCCAACAAGATCCGCACCGGCAAATGTTGCCCGGCTTCAAACCGGGGCAACCCCAAGCCATCGCTCGCCTGCAGGTAGAACGAGCGAATGTCGGGGCTTTCATCCACCACCCGCGCGACCCGCAATGCACGCCAGCGGCTACGCAGCGCCTCGGCCTGCAAGCGCTCGGCGGCCTGCTCCCAACTGCCGGTCATCATTGAGTTGGGCGAGTCGCCTTCGTCCTGGTCCTTCCAACGCAGGGCAATGGCCGCCGGGCGATACACGATGCGTTGCGGGGTAAAGCGCAACAGCCGCTCGGCGCCCTGGAACGCGCTGATCTCGGGGTCGTCCAGCAGCACTTGCGCCGAGCCACTCATTTGCAGCAGATCGCCCGTCTGAAAATCGACGAACACCAGCCCGGCCCGAGGATTGAGCAGGATGTTGCCCAGCGTGTTGAAAAACAGGTTGCCGGAAAAGTCCGGAATGGTCAGCGATCCATCTTCATCCATGCGCACAAACCCCGGCTTGCCGCCACGGTGGGAAGCATCGACCTGCCGCTCGCCATCGCGCACCACGTAGGTGGCGATATAGAACGAATCGGCCGCCGTCACCAGACGCCGCACCAGCGGGTCGGACACGCTCAGTTGACGCGGCGCAACGGCCTGCGCGGCGACAAAGTGGTACTGGCGCAGGTTGATGTAGCGAGGGCAGTTGCCATACGCCTGGCTCACTGAAATCTCGAGCCCCGGGTCGAGTTGACGACGCACGACACCGTTCATGCGGTTGCGCCGGCGGGTGTGCAACTCGATGCCCAGCATCCCGATCGCATCGCCCTCACCCATGCCCTCCTGGGCCGGGTCGTTCGGCTCGGGCTCGAGGTTGATGTGCAGGGTCTGCGGATCGGGCGAGTTCATGAAGCCCGGTTGTCCAGCGCGCAGGGTCGCCCAGACGTCGCCTTGCCGATCCACCGCCCCCAGCACCACGAAAGGCAGTTGGGCGTAGAACGCCCGATGCTGGTCCGGCATCCAGGTACGCGCCAGTTGCCGTTGACCGACACCGGCCATCATGTCGACTGCCCCGACGGAGCGCTGCAAGGCCAGCTCTCCTTCGTGCCAGGGCGAGGTTTTTGCTTGCAAGGCTTCGTCCATCAGCTACTCCTCGCGCTCGCAGCATGAACGCCTGCGCCAGTGCGCTACGGTTGGGGATTCTCCGCCATCGTTTGCACGGCTGTGCAAGTGGCTGGAGTCATCTTCTGCCCAAAGCGACGGCGCTGGAATACGCACAAACTGCAATCCACCGTTTCATAAAATGGAACGGTGGAAGCACGAGGAATGGCCCGAACGAAGGTCAGGTCCTGACGCTGGCAAAGTTCTTGGTCAGCTCGAGCAAGCTCGCTATTCTTTTCCGTCATAATCACTGGATTGTTCCAACATGAAAGGTTGTTTCAAACTTGAAACCCAAGGGGGTGGTTTAGGTTACGATTCGTGAACTGGAAGATCAGAAGGATCTGAAGCATGACGTGCAGAGTAATTGTGGCGGATGACCATCCTTTGTTTCGCGAAGGCATGCTGAGGACCATTGAACGACTCATGCCGACCGCCTCCATAGAACAGGCTGGCAATCTGGACGAAGTATTGGCGCTGGCACGTTCCGGGATGGAAGTGGACTCCCTGATACTCGACTTGCGCTTTCCCGGGATCAAATCGCTGCAGGTCATAGGCCAGTTGCGCAGTGAGTTCAAACGCACCTCGATCATTGTGGTTTCAATGGTCGATGACATCGATGTTATTTCCCAGGTGATGGCGCTGGGTGCCGACGGTTTCATCGGCAAGAATATCGACCCCGCCGGTATTGCCGACGCCATCATGGCAATACGCGAAGGCGAAGTGGTGGTGAAGTATCAAGCCGAAAACGCGATCCTGGACGATGCACTTTCCCAACTGACCGCGCGCCAACGGCAAGTGCTTGGCTTGATCGCGGCCGGCAAGACCAACAAGGAGATAGCCCGGGACCTGGGTATTTCCCCGTTCACGGTGCGCATCCATGTCTCAAGCCTGCTCAAATCCCTCGGTGTGCCCACCCGCGCGGCGGCTGCGGCGCAGTTTTCCAACTTCCCAAGCATGGGTGGATGGCCGGAAAAGCAAGACAATTAAATGTATAACGGCCGCGAATATTAATTGAGCATCACCCTCCCTGCCTGCCCATCTCCGAGGCCATAGCACACTTGTACTATAGCTTCGCCCAGTACTCTCCTCCTAAGCTGTGGACGCTCCATAAAAGGCTGTTCGAACAGCCAAACATAAAGTAACCAACGTGCCATACACCGTGCAGTGTCACTGTGCCTATTGAAACGTTATGGCGTGCGAAGCCTATGGATTTAATAAATCGATAGGCGGCGCAATGCTGGGTCAACTTCGCCGTCTGCCCGGTTGAAATGGAATGGTCCTGACATTAACTCAAGGTAAGTCATCATGTCCTTCGAATATGGAAAAGCACTTAGAAATGGAATGGCGCTGTGCGTGCTGGCGGGCGTACTCAACGGTTGTGCAAACACCGGCGACTTGGGCAACTTGATGAGTTCCTTGAATCAGGGCGCCAAAAAATACGACGTCTCTTACCTCAAGCAAACGATCATTCCGGGCAAGACGACAAAAGGCCAGATCACTCAAATGTTCGGCGCGCCGACAAATGAAGAACTCAATTCGACGAGCGCCAGTAACGAGTCGAACTGGACCTATGAAAAGACTGATGAGGGCCTGGATAGGTACATGAAGCTGGCCCATAAGTACGTGTCGACCGAAACCAGCCTGAAGATGTATGAAACCTCGGCGCAACTGTACAAGGCGCAAACCGTAGCCAATGACGTCAGCAGCGTGACCGGCACGAAAACAGGCCAAAGCCAGACCCAAGGTTCGGTATTGACCATCTATTTCGTCGATGACGTCGTGAAGTACTACAGGGTCTACTGACGCAATGGCATCGCCCGTTGGGGACAGCATCAAGTCTGTTCCCAACCTTCACCGAGGCTAGCCGCTACGCTTGGTGGCATCAGAGGTCATGCGGTGCCAAAGCCAGTGGAAAAGAACAGTGAACTCGACCAGGCCACATTACGCCTGATCGTCAGCGCTTGTGCGCTGTTGTATATCGTCATCCTGGTCGGCCTCTATCCAGAGGACGCCGCGAGCTACGTGCCCATCATTATCTACATCTGCACGTTCATCTTCGTCTCGGTATTCCTGCGCATGTTCATCAAGCGCTGGCCAGGTCACTTCTTCTGGCGGCACCTTTTCACGATGCTGCATGACTACTCCGGCATCGCATTTGCCATGGTACTGGGAGGCGAAGAGGCATTGCCGATCTACGCAGCGCTGCTCTGGGTCACGCTGGGCAATGGCATGCGCTTCGGCTCGCGCTACCTGGCGCTGGCAACCGTTATCGCGCTGTCGACCCTGATGCTGGTTTTCTGGCTGACTCCGTTCTGGCGTACGCAGCCCTACATGTTCCTGATGTTGATCGTCACCACCATCGTGGTGCCAGCCTACGCGCACATTTTGCTCAAGCGCACACGCATTGCCTCTGAAGAAGCCATTTCGGCCAATCAGGAGAAATCACGGTTCCTGGCCCAGGCCAGCCATGACCTGCGCCAACCGATCCACTCCATCGGCCTGTTCACCGCCTGCTTGCGTGACGCCAGGCTGGGGCTGGAAGAATTACGGCTGGTGGACAACATCGACCGTTCACTGCACACCGTGTCGCAGTTGTTCCGTTCGATCCTCGATATCTACACCCTCGATCACGGCAAGCTGACCCCGCAGGCCGATACCGTCCACTTGGGCGCTTTACTGCAGGACGTCGTCAAGCAGAACACCGAGGCGGCGCGCTGGGCCGGCGTTGAGTTGCGCCTACGTGCCTGTCCTTACTGGGTCAGCGTCAATCCCGGTTTGCTGACCACGATGGTGCAGAACCTGCTGTCCAATGCCCTCAAATACGCGCCCGGCCAACCGGTGCTGATCGGCGTGCGGCGCCAGGGCAAGCGCCTGACCGTGGTGATCTACGACAAGGGGCGCGGCATTGCTGCCGAACATTTGCCCGAAGTGTTCAAGGAGTTCTACCGCGTGCGCCATGTGCGCGACAAAGATGTCGAGGGCCTTGGTCTTGGCCTGTCCATCGTCAAGCGCATCAGCCTGATACTCGGTGTCGATGTACACATCCGCTCCAAAGTCGGACAAGGCACCCGGGTGGCGATCAGTGGCCTGGAACCGGCGACACCCCGCGTCATGGTGCCCAAGGTGGTGCCCGTACAGAATCGCCTGGACGGGTTGCGGGTGTGCTTGGTAGAGGACGACGCCAACGTGCTGATGGCAACCTCGGCGCTGCTGGAAAAATGGGGGTGCGAGGTTGAAACCCACAGCGACGGCGAGGGGCTGACCAGCGATTGCGACATCGTCATCGCCGATTTCGACCTGGGCACAAAAGTCTCGGGCGCCGAATGCATCGCCGCGCTACGCGAGCAGCGCGGCTGGCAAGTCCCGGCGCTGATCATCACCGGGCATGAGATCGAGCGGATACGCCAATCACTGCAAAGCCTGAACATCTCGGTGCTGGCCAAGCCCGTGCGACCGCCGGAGCTGCGAGCGGTATTGCTTGAACGGGTCAAGCGCATGGATCGCCAGGGCGAGGACTCAGCTCACCTCAACCCACCCAGCCGATAGCCGTCTTGGGAATCACCTCGGACTCGTCGAGCTTGGACGCAAACATACTCACGGCCTCAAGTGCATCCGTGGTCCCGTTCCTGATTTGCACGATGACCGAACCGGCCTGATCTGCCAGGGTTACGCCGCGCAATGCGCCTTCATGGGTCACGTTCATGCTGGCGACGGCTTCGCGGGTCTCGGAGAGGATCATGCCGATCATTTCGGCAATCTCCGAGGTGGAGCGACTGGTGCGCCCGGCCAGTTGCCGGACCTCGTCGGCCACCACCGCGAATCCCCTCCCCTGGTCCCCGGCCCGCGCCGCCTCGATGGCCGCGTTGAGGGCCAGCAGGTTGGTCTGGTCGGCAATGCCGCGAATGGTGTTGACGATGGCTGTGATCTCTTCCGAACGAGCCCCCAACTGCCCAACCAGACGCGCGGAAGAGCCAATGTTGTCGGCAATCTCGCGCATCTCCTTGGCAGTCTGGTGAATCACCTGGGCACCCTGTTCGGCCACACGTTCGGTCTCGGCGGAGATGTGGTAGGCACGGGAAGCGCCGCGCGAGTCCTCTTCGAATTTCTCCACCCGTTCGCTGATGTCACTGGCGAACTTCACGATCTTGCACAACTTGCCCTCGGCGTCGTAGACCGGGTTGTAGCTGGCTTCCAGCCAGACGACCTTGCCGTTTTTGCCGAGACGCTTGAATTGACCGCTGAAAAACTCACCCGCGTTGAGACGCCGCCAGAAATCACTGTACTCCGAGCTACCGACCAGGCTCGGTTCGCAAAACATCCGGTGGTGCTTGCCCTTGAGCTCTGCCAGCGAGTAATTCATGACATTCATGAAGTTGTCGTTGGCAGTCAGGATGTTGCCGCCCAGGTCGAACTCGATCACCGCCATGGCACGATCAAGTGCCGCCAGCCGACCACGAGTCTCGGCCTCGTTGGCAACCTTGGCGGTGACATCGAGCGCGTACTTGACCACCTTCACGACGCGCCCTTGCTCGTCCACTACCGGGTTATAGCTGGCTTCCAGCCACACGTTCTGCCCTTGCGCGCTGCGGCGCTGAAACGTGCCAGAAACGAATTGACCGGCGCGCAACTGGTTCCAGAATTCACGGTACTCGGCGCTGCCCACCAGCGCAGGCGTGCAGAAATCCCGATGGGACAGGCTGGCCAATTGATCCGCGCGGTAGCCCATCGTGGCAAGGAAATTCTCGTTCGCCCGAAGGACCTTGCCATCGGGGCTGAACTCGATAACAGCCATCGACCGCTCCAAGGCGCCGACCAGTCCTTTGTAGGTTGCCAATTCGGCCGTCCTAGCCGTCAGTTCATTTTTTAGTGTTGTATTAAACATGACGTACCCTCGGTGAACCCTGAAAGTAAGCGGACCTTCTATTCATATCGGCTCACTGACTGGAGGCTGAACGGTACGCTGTAATTATGTTTCGGCGCCAAAACCCACCGAATCCATCAACCAGGTTCTAAAGGCCTGCACTTTGGGGGTGTCGGCTGTTTCATGCGGGCTCACGAAATAGAAGCCGAGATCAGACTTCAATCGCAGATCAAAGGGTGCAACCAATCGCCCGGCCTTCAGGTCATCCTCGACATAGGTTGAACGCCCGATGCACACCCCCAGACCGTCAACGGCGGCCTGAACAGCCATCATCGCCAGGTCGAACGTCAGCCGACTGCCTTCGGCCAGTTTTTTCGGTTGGCCGGCGGCACTCAACCAGGCACTCCAGTCGTCGCGGGTCACCCCACTGACCTGCAACAAGGTGTGCTGGGCCAGATCGCGCGGATTCTCCAAGGCCGTCGGACCTTGCAGCAGCCTGGGGCTGCACACCGGAAAGATCTCATCGGCCATCAGCCAGTCGGCACGCAAGCCCTTCCAGTCCCCGGAACCGTAACGAATGGCCGCATCGACGCCGCCCTTACGAAAATCCACCCGTTCGGTGGATGCCGTAACGCGCACGTCAATGTTGGGAAACGCCTGCTGGAATGACGCCAGCCGCGGCAACAACCATTTGGAGGCAAATGAAACCAGGGTACTGATCGTCAAGACGCTGTTGTTGCGGCTCTCCAGCAACGTCTGCGTGCAATAGCGCAACTCATGGAACGCCGCGCGAACGCCTGGGAAATAGGCATGGCCTTCGTTTGTCAGGGCCAGGCCATCCTTGAGCCGCAAGAACAAGCGCACGCCCAGTTCCTCTTCGAGTCGGCGAATTTGATGGCTTATGGCTGTTTGGGTGACGTTCAACTCCTCTGCGGCTCTGGTAAAACTCATATGCCGCGCGGCTGATTCGAATGCTTTCAGACCGTTGAGGGAGGGAATTCTGGCGGCCATTTTGGTTTGTCGTGCTCATGAGATTTTGTCATACGCTAGCACTGAAGATGTCCTTTGAAAATGTTTCGGCCCTCACCGATTCTGGCGGCACATCCCCTGTCCTTGAGGAAACCATGAAACTGTACTTCGCCCCCATGACCTGCTCATTGTCCCCGCACATCGTGCTGCGGGAACTGGGCCTGCCCTTTGAATTGATTCGGGTCGACAACAAGACCAAGCGAACTGCCGACGGGCTCGATTTCCTGACCATCAACCCCAAAGGCTACGTGGCAGCCTTGGTACTGGATAACGGGAATGTCCTGACCGAGGGGCCCGCCATCATCCAGTACCTGGCCGACCTGGTTCCCGCAAACACGCTGGCGCCGGCCAATGGCAGCTGGGAGCGGGTTCGCCTGCAGGAATGGTTGAACTTCATCACCTCGGAGATTCACAGCGGATGTGCGCCGCTGTTCAACGCCGATATGGCAGAGCCGACCAAGGCCATCTTCAGGGCAAAACTGTTCAAGCGCCTGGATTACCTCAGCCAGGCCCTTGAACAACAGGATTACCTGATGGGCACCTTTGGCCTGGCCGACAGCTATTTGTTTACCGTCTTGAACTGGCTGCCGTTGTTCAATATCCAGATCAGGGACTGGCCGGCGCTGGCGTCGTTCATGGCACGAATCGCCGCACGCCCCAGCGTCCGGGCGGCCATGGTTGCGGAAGCGGCATCCAATCTCGGTGCGATCTGACCACCGCTATCGCGAGCAAGCTCGCTTGTAT